>DOVB01000251.1 GCA_003520285.1 Halieaceae bacterium | reverse complement strand
CGGAGTGAAGCGACACCGCCCCCACCTAAAGCGCTTGGCATGAAAAAATTAAAGCCGCCTAAGCCTGGGAGATAGAATCGATTGACCACCGGTGCCGTTAAAAAGTGAGCAAAGCGATCGCGCACCGCGTCTTCCGTGATCGCAGCGGCAATCCAAGGGAGGTAGGCAGGATCACGCGCAATCAAGCCAATGTTCGCAGCGTTGCCTTTGTCGCCTGACCGGCCAACAGCAAGCTGCTCTAGCCGCACCTCGATTAAGTCATCTGCAGCGTAGACCCCGCCTGCCGGTTCACGCTCAATGGTCTCGAAGTCATGAGTCAACTCGACCAGAGATGGCTCGAAAGACTCGGTGCGATCACCATAATCAATCGTGATCGGAACTCGATCGCGCTCAATCAGAAACGAGAACAGGCGGATCACTGGAGAGGGCTTAGGTCGAGTGCCGGCAAAGCCAGCGAGACCGGCCGGAGCCGCGAGACCCACCCCAGTGAGCTCTTTTAACAGCATAGCCACCGCGCGTTTGTCGGCGTGCTTGACGCCGACTTTCACGGCAACCTCTCGGCTCTCACGCTCCTGCGAGAAGGCGCCAAAGTGTGATCCGTCACCGATCACCTCGACCAATACCTCGTCGAAATCGGCTGCACCGACCGCTGTTAACTTTCTTCGAGCGCGGGCAATCGCACTCGCTGCAAAGGATCGTGCCCGGTCTCCAGCGCAGGTGCCCACATAGAACCAGATTGCGCCTGCGCGCCAACCGTCGGCCCAAGTGGTTGACACTTTTAAATGCGTGGGTGCACCCCTGCCGATGGCGCCTGAAACCTCAACGACATCGGGCTTAACTTGAGTCAGCTCGACCGCGCCGAAGTCGGCAACCACATCCGGCAAGTAATAAGCGCTGGGGTCACCGATCTCATATAACAACTGCTCTCCCACTGAGTGGGTGGTGACGCAACCTCCGGTGTTATCGGGCTTCGAGATCAAACAATGTCCATCAGGGAATACTGTCGCAATCGGATAGCCGACCGCATCTAGCGAATCTGCTACCAGTGACCAATCGGTAAAATTGCCGCCGGTCGCCTGCGGGCCGCACTCGATAAGATGGCCAGCCAGCGAGCCTCCCGCTAAAGCATTGAAATCGTTGGCCTGCCAACCAAAGGCGTGTATGCAGGCACCCAGAGTAACGGCAGAGTCGACGCAGCGACCGGTGATCACGATATCGGCCCCCTGCTCCAGCGCTCGAGCGATCGGAAAAGCACCCAAGTAAGCGTTAACACTAGCCACTCGATCGGCCGGAGGGAAAGCCTCGCCAGTGAACATCTCGGCAACTGATTCTTCAGCCAAGGCGCCCACTGTGGGCATTAAATCATCACCGGTAATCACAGCAACACGCAGATCTAGACCCTGCTTTTGAATGTGCTCGCGCAACGCTGCCGCGCATGCCCGCGGATTCACGCCGCCCGCATTGGATAATATCTTGACGCCCTGCTTGGCGATCGTATAAAGATGAGGCGCCATCACCTGGTCAACGAAATCTGAGGCATAACCTTGGTTGGGATCGAGTGCTCGAGCTCGCGCCATAATAGACAGAGTAATTTCTGCTAGATAATCGAACACCACATAATCAAGATCACCCTGCCGCAAAAATTGCGGCAACCCCATGTCGGACTCACCCCAATAACCGCTTGCGCCGCCAATTCGAATTGATTTCATATCGCCCTCTCTACCGGTGTCTTGCGGTGTCTTTGACATTGCGGCATGAGCCGAACAAAAGACCACTTGCAAGCATAATGATTGTGGCTCAATATAAATGAGCCTAAATCATTATTAATCGATGAGCAAGATGAAAAGTGAGTCGAACCATGAACGATATCGTCAAGCTAGGAACACGACGGCAAAAAATGGAAGCGAAAGAACGCGCCATTTTGCAAGCAGCCCGTAACGAACTCAGCCAACATGGATTTGAAGGTGCCAAAATGAGCGCGATCGCACGCGCCGCAGAGGTGGCAGAAGGCACGGTGTACTTGTACTACCGCAACAAGAGGGAATTGCTCGACGCCGTAGTGAGCGAATTCTGGCAGACACTGACCACCGGTGCGCGGGTTGTGACAGGCCAGCACGAGACGACCCTCGATAAGCTAAGAGCACTCGCGGAATTCCATCTTAAAGAACTGGTCAAAGATTTTGATTTCGTTGGATTCACCGTAAGAACTCGTGAAACCGGCACGCTCGATTCGCCCAGTCTGACGCCAATTAGAGCCTACGTTGCGGTCTTTGATGAGATTTTTAGACAGGGGCAGGATCGGGGCACATTGGTCACAGCATCGCCCTTGTGGGTCGTCCGAGACCTATTTTACGGCACGCTCGAATATGCTTCTAGAACCCTACATTTGCATCAGGAGCGGCGCCACGAGGAAGTCGTTGATCACCTTATCGAGCTGATCCAGCGCTGTTACGGCGCAGACCCGTCACAAGCACAAGTGGGGGCACTAGAAGCGATTGAGCAGCGACTGCAGTCAATTGAAAGGCAGCTAACGAATCAGTAGATTCCCGACCAACGCGCAACCATTTGGCTCAGTATGCTGAACACAATGGTCACGCCAATCAGCAACAACATCATTCGGAACGGCTTGAACGGTTTGCGTTCGACCGAGTTCACCCCAGTCGAACAAAATTCATCCACTTTTGCCTGATCCTCTGGTTTGAGCCTGCGCTCTTCGCCAATATCGCTACCCCGAAACTGATCCATTGCCGTCATCCTTAGGCTATCTTCCTACACAAGTGTAAGAACATCGAGTCCAAAATGCCAGCGACCTTAGGCAACCGCAAACAGAGCTTCTGGCATTTGCATCAGCGGCAAAGCACCGCCTTCAATGGCTAACCGGTGTCCCTGAGCTCGCGGTAATAAACGCTTGAAGTAGAACTCTGCAGTCATCAACTTGGCGTTCAGAAAATCATAATCAGCGCTGCGGCTCGGATCTGCTAAAGCCGCTGCAGCGACGCTTGCCATTTGTGCCCAGAAATACGCCAGCACCACGTAGCCACTGTACATCAAGTAATCAACTGCAGCTGCGCCAGCCTCGTCGGGATCAGTCATCGCCTTTTCGCCGATTGCAAACGACAGACCCAGCCATTCATCTTTGTAATGCGCGACTTGGCGCACATAGTCAGCCACGCTCTCTGGGTGCGACTGCGAGCAGAATTGATCAATGTGGGCGGTAAAATCGGTAAGCAGCTTGCCACCGCTACCGAGGACTTTACGACCGATGAGGTCCATCGCCTGCACGCCGGTTGTGCCCTCGTACAGCATCGCAATGCGTGCGTCGCGTACGATCTGCTCCATACCCCATTCCCGGATATAGCCATGGCCACCCAAAACTTGCACGCCATGATTCGCTGCTTCAAAACCGAGTTCGGTAATAAATGCCTTGGCAATTGGGGTCAGTAAAGCCATCAAATTATCCGCATTCTTGGCCGCCTCGGCGTCACCCGATCGCAGAATATCTCCCTGCATAGCAAGAAAATAAATGAAGGCTCGACTGCCTTCGGCAATGGCTCGCTGGGTCAGCAACATGCGTCGCACATCGGGATGAACCAAAATAGGATCGGCGGGGCCCTCTGGGTTCTTGGGGCCTGTCAATGAGCGCATCGCGAGCCGCTCACGCGCATAAGCAAAGGCACCCTGATACGCGAGCTCAGCATGGCACAGGCCCTGAACGGCGGTCCCGATTCGAGCCGCATTCATGAACGTAAACATGCAATTTAAACCGCGGTTCTCAGGACCAATCAAATAGCCTTTCGCGCCGTCAAAATTCAGCACGCACGTCGCCGACGCTTTGATCCCCATTTTCGATTCGATCGATGCGCAGTGCACTGCATTCTTATCTGCCAGTGAGCCATCGCTATTGACCAAAATCTTCGGCACAACAAACAGCGAAATACCTTTGGTACCGGCTGGTGCACCCTCAATTCGAGCAATCACAATGTGAACGATGTTCTCGGCCATATCGTGTTCACCGGCACTGATAAAGATCTTAGTGCCATGCAGTGAATAGCTGCCATCGGCATTCAGGACCGCCTTGGTTCGAAGTAAACCCAAATCCGTGCCGCAATGGGGCTCCGTTAAGCACATCGTACCGGTCCATTCGCCCGAGACTAATCGGGTGAGATACTGATCTTTCTGCGCATCACTGCCGTGCTCCTCGAGCGTTTTGATAGCCCCATGACTCAAGCCAGGATACATCGACCACGCCCAGTTTGCGGTACCAGTCAGCTCACTCATGCAAAGACCCAAGACGTTGGGCATACCCTGCCCGCCATACCGCACTTCTGCCGCTAGCGAGGGCCACCCACCCTCAACATACTGGGCGTAAGCATCAGCAAAACCCGCCGGGGTCTTCACACCTTGCTCAGTCCAGGTACAACCCTCTTTGTCGCCTGACTCATTCAAAGGCGCCAGCACGTCTTCGCAAAACTTAGCGGCCTGATCTAAAACGGCATCGATGATATCGGGCGTCGCTTCCTGAAAGTCGGGCAGGGTTTGATACAAATCAGACACTTTTAGAACATCGTGCAAAACAAACTTTAGGTCTCTGGTAGGCGCTTTAAACTGAGGCATATGACAACTCCGAAGGTGTATGTTAACAGCGCTTACTTTTGCTCAAGACACACTCAGAGTCAAGTAGCAGTTGTGGTTTCGTGATCAGCGTCATAAAAGCCTACCCGCCCAGATAAGATTGAATGTGACGGTTGCTGCGCTTTTCTCAGGCGCACTCACCACGCACACTATGTTTTGAGTTTTGAGTTTTG
>DOVB01000122.1 GCA_003520285.1 Halieaceae bacterium | reverse complement strand
CCTGCTGGCTTGCTGCGGGTTTATCTGATCTATTCCACCTGAATAACTTCATGCTCTGTGATACCTTTGTGCGCTCGATTTAGAGTTTAGCACCGATGCCAAAACGTCAGAAGCAAAGCCGCCCACTGAGTGCTCAAAATAAGGGGTCAGTTCGCATGATTGGCGGTCTTTGGCGAGGCCGAAAAATCCCGGTCCTAGATGCGCCAGGGCTCAGACCCACCACCGACCGGGTGCGAGAAACGGTTTTCAACTGGCTGCAAGGCGAGCTCTTGGGTGCAACCTGCCTCGATTTATTTGCCGGCACCGGCGCGCTCGGATTCGAGAGCTTGTCGCGAGGTGCCAGCCACTGCGACTTCGTCGACAATAATCCGCTGGTCTGCCGTCATCTGTCGACTCAGATCACTGCCCTAAAGGCCGACAGAATGGCAGCAAGTCACTGCAGTACAGCCCAAGCCTACCTCAGCAATCTTTCTGCTTGCCCCGATATCATTTGGATCGATCCGCCCTATCAACTTGATCTCTGGTCCGAACTGATGACACAGCTGCAACAAAAGCCACCACCAAAGTGGATTTATATCGAGACAGCGCGCACCCAAGACGAGCAGCAGCTCCCAAGCGAATGGACCTTGCACCGTGAAATGACGGTCGGACAAGTCTGGGCTCGTCTATTCCGGGTGGGCGGGTAAGAGACAGGAGAATACGTTGAGCACGGAACAGATATTGTTTAGGATGAGCGGTCTTATTAGGGAGTAGCTAAATGCCTACCGAAGTCGTCGTTTACCCCGGAACCTTCGACCCAATTACAAACGGTCATGTCGACCTCACAGAGCGCGCCGCGCGTTTATTCGAGCGCGTTGTGGTCGGCATTGCTTATAGCGCGAAAAAGACGCCCATGTTTTCACTTGAGGAACGCATTGAGTTGTGTCAGCAATCGCTCGCTCACTTGCCCAATGTCGAAGTGATTGGATTCAACACCCTCCTGATCGATTTTGTTAAATCTCAGGGAGCGCACTGCGTACTGCGTGGACTAAGAGCCGTGTCAGATTTCGAGTACGAGTTTCAGTTAGCGAACATGAATCGCGCTATGCACGCTGAGTTTGAATCCATATTTTTAACGCCAGCTGAGCACTTAAGCTACATCAGCTCATCGCTTGTTCGGGAAATTGCCATACTCAACGGCGACATAACACCTTTTGTACCGGCGCCCGTCGCAGCAAAACTCGCCAATCGCAGCTAATTCTGGCAAGTGCTGCAATAAACTGTCGTGCGCTGACCGAGTCGGACCTCTTTGAGTAGCGCATGGCAGCCAATGCAGGGTTGATTGGCGCGCCCATACACCGACAGCTCTTGCGCAAAATAACCGGGTTTGCCATCACCGCCAACAAAATCGCGCAACGTTGTGCCCCCCCGCTCAATAGCGCTGGCGAGAATCCGCTTCACGTGAGCAGCGAGCAACTCATAACGGCGCAAACTGACGCGTCCTGCCGCGCGGCGTGGATCTATACCAGCGGCAAACAAAGCTTCATTAGCGTAGATGTTGCCAACACCAACCACAATCTTAGCGTCCATGAGGAAAAGCTTCACTGCTTGCTTGCGCCGTCGTGATAACTGATACAAATACACACCAGTGAAAGCCTCAGAGAGAGGTTCAGGACCGAGTGAAGTCAGGAGCGGATGTTGTAGCTGCGGGCCAGCGATATAATGCAATGACCCAAATCGTCGGGGATCGTGATACCTTAAAACGGCTCCCCCTGAAAGCATAAAATCCCAATGATCATGGGCCTTTACCGGGTCTTCTAGGGAGGTAATGCGCAGCGATCCGGTCATCCCGAGATGCGCCAATATAAACCCGTCATCGCACGAAATTATAAGATACTTTGCGCGCCTTTCGACGCTCACGATACGCTGACCTGTGAGCCTAGCGGCCAGATCATCGGCAATAGGCCATCGCAACCGAGCATCACGAATCAACACGTGATCAATAGAGGTGCCCACAATGTGGGGCGCGATACCTCGACACGTTGTTTCCACTTCAGGTAGTTCGGGCACGTTTAATCACCACCAATAAAAAACCCCGGCATATCCGGGGTTTTGATGAGCTGCTTAGCGTCTTACTTAATTTTGCCTTCTTTATACATCACATGCTTGCGGACCACGGGATCAAACTTCTTCATTTCAAGCTTGTCTGGTGTGGTTCGCTTATTTTTGTCTGTGGTGTAGAAGTGGCCAGTGCCAGCAGACGAAATCATTCTGATTTTTTCTCTCATAATCGCCTTCCTTTAAACCTTTTCGCCATTTGCACGAAGTTCTGCTAGGACAACATCGATACCGCGCTTATCAATGACACGCATACCTTTGCTCGATACACGCAGTTTCACAAAGCGTTTCTCAGACTCAACCCAAAAACGGTGTGAGTGCAGATTTGGTAGGAAACGCCGACGAGTGCGGTTCTTTGCGTGTGATACGTTGTTTCCGGTCACGGGTCGCTTGCCCGTCACTTGACATACTCTAGACATCTTTCGCCTCTCCCATCATCGGTGGGATCGTAAATTCGGTAAAAGCGTTAAGGGGTGACCCCAACGCATGGAGCGCGACTTTATACCAGAGCACCGACACTGAAGCAAGCCAAAGCTACAAAAATCCCGCTTTCGCGAATGAAAACACCTCTCCTTGACCCAAAATCAAATGATCAAGCAAGCGAATGTCTACCAAGTCGAGCGCGGCCTTGATCCGTCGTGTCACACGATGATCGGCATCACTTGGTTCGGAACATCCCGAGGGATGATTATGCGCTACGATAATCCCCACCGCACAGTGTCGCAAAGCAGCCACCACAATCTCGCGTGGATAAACGCTAGCCGAGTCAATCGTGCCAATGAACAGCTGCTCAGCATCAAGGACTCGATGGTGCGCATCAAGGTAAAGACACATAAAACACTCTCGCCGAGCCAACAAGTAATGCGTTGCGAGATAGCGACTAACAGCGGTGGGGCTAGACAGGTAATCGGTCGTTAACAATTCTTCTTTTGCGGCGCGTGCTGCCAACTCTAAGGCCACCTGCAAGCGTGTGATCGAGTTGTCAGACAACCCAGACCACTGCTTCAACCAGTGCCGATCTGCCCGACAGAGTTTAGCCAAGCCTCCGCACTGTCGCAGGATGGCGTCAACAATTTGACAGCCATCAGACCCCAAACCTAACTGAATCGAGACAAGTTGCGCCGACGAGTAGTCAGCCAACTCATTGCCATTGATCGGCCCAAGCACAAAATCCCCCTTTCACGTGTCTATATAAGCGCCGCCGACAGTGTTATCGTTACGACTCTTTTTATTGTCCATACAACGAGCAGAAATGGGACATCTAAACAAGCGAAATATCATCATCGGCGTGTGCGGAGGTATCGCGGCCTACAAGGTCTGCGAACTCATTCGCTTATTGGTAAAGCAAGGCGCAGAGGTGCGTGTTGTTATGACCCAAGGCGCGCAAGCTTTTGTGACGCCGCTGACACTGCAAGCCCTGAGTGGCCACCCTGTCCACACCGAACTGCTCGACGCAGAAGCGGAACGAGGTATGGGCCACATTGAGCTCGCCCGCTGGGCCGATGCTGTGATCATCGCGCCCGCAACGGCCGGCACCATGGCCAAACTCGTGGCTGGCCAAGCCGATAATTTATTATGTACGGTGGTATTAGCAACCGCGGCGCCAGTCTTTATTGCACCCGCCATGAATCAACAAATGTGGGCGCACAGCAGCACTGCGGCCAATCAACAGAGTCTCCGACAGAATGGTTACACCATCATCGGCCCGGGTTCTGGCGAACAAGCCTGTGGTGATGTAGGCGCAGGGCGCATGAGTGAACCCCACGAGATTGTGACCGCTGTAGCGCAGTTCTTTCCGTCACGAGCTCTCGATGGCAAACATGTGGTCATCACTGCGGGTCCAACCCAAGAAGCGATCGACCCAGTTCGTTTTTTGAGCAATCACAGCTCCGGCAAAATGGGGTTTGCCCTTGCTCAAGCCTGCGCCGATGCCGGCGCTCAAGTCACTCTCATCAGTGGGCCAGTTCACCTCGCAACGCCCGACAGAGTGGATCGACGAGATGTAACCAGTGCTCTCGACATGCTACAAGCCTGCGAAGAGGCCTGTATGAGCGCTGATATTCTGATTGCTTGCGCCGCTGTGGCGGATTACCGACCAATGCACTATCACGAACAAAAGTTAAAGAAACTGAGCTCGGCGGGCATCTCTATTGATTTAGTGCAGAACCCCGACATCGTGGCGTCGCTTGCAGAGCGATACCCCTCGCTGTATCGGGTGGGATTTGCGGCTGAGACGCAAGACCTCATCGCGCACGCAAAAGCGAAACGTATTCGCAAAAAGCTTCATATGATCGCTGCCAATGACGTTTCAAATGGCGAAGTGTTTGGCACTGACGACAATGCAGTCACCCTAATTACCGAGCAGGGGGAAATCCACTTGCCGAGCGCAAACAAGCGCGTCATCGCGCGCCAGATGATCACGCATATTGCGGCTCAACTCGCAGACTCTGAGGCAGGCTCGTGCTAAGGCTCACGACGCCATGAAGCGTGCGAGCAGCTCAAATCAGGCAAGGGGCTATCCCGCGCCTATGCTCTCCCGCGTTGCACTTATCTACCTAGGATCACTTGCCATTGCGCTATCGTCTGCCCTTTATTTGCTGGTCATCGATACGCCCAATCAAACTGCTACTGACCTGCGCGAGCTCGAGACCTTGGGCGCAGACACTATTGCATCACAGCTCGGTCAAACTATTCGGACCACACAGGATCAACTGCGCAAGGCGCTGAATACCAAGGTTGTGAGGGAGGCCATTGAGAGCGCTGATTCAGAGCGCATCGGGGTAGCACAACAATTCTTGCAGCCGCTGTTTCCAGAGGCAATCAGTTTACAACTCATCCATGTGGACGAGCTTGGATCGCAGTCAATTATGGCGCCGCTTGAAACGCTCAGAAACAACTTAGAGGCTGACTTAATTCGGCGTTCCAGAGAGGGCCTTGCGCCACCGGAAGCTTACGCGCTCGGCAACGGCGTCTTGATTAGCACGGCAGTGGCCTCGGACTGGCGCAGCCCGAACGGCGCTCAGGGTATTTTGCTGCTATCACAGACACCTGAACACCTCAGCAATTTTCTGGGTACGCTCGCCCTTGCGCAGAATGCGGCCATCGATCTTCAACAAAAAATAGCGCAACCCAACGGTCAAACTGCACTCTACTCTTTTTTCAAAGTTGGCGTGCCGAACACCCGCGGCCACACTCAAGCCATAGAGGGTAGCCAATGGCAGCTGAGCTATAGCCCCGGACCAATGCTGGCAGCAACGGCGCAATCAAATTTTTGGGGGTTGATTGTCGCACTGCTGGTTCTGCTTCTTTGCGTCGTGACGACACCCCTCTGGTTGCTGCTCACAGCGCGTCGTTATCTGCGTGCCAGCGTTGCGGCAATGGCGAGCCCACAGGCCTCTCAGCCTGATCCGCGCGCAGTCTGGTCAGACCTAGAACCACTGCTCGCACTCAGCCATAGCCTTAGCTCCGTTGCAACTGCAGAGCCAGAATCAGAACTAAGCCAAGAGCCCGAACCTCCAGCAGATCCATCAACGGACTCAGAATTGGCAGCTGTTATGGGCAATACCTCGAATTTTAGTGAGGCTATTGAACAAGTACGAAATCGCAGACGCCGATCTCGTCAAACAGCCGTGGCTGAGACTTCAGAAGACGCGGGAGAGTTAGGCGATACCCTTGCAGATCCAGTATCATCTTCCCTCAACGAATCGACTCTATCACCCGCAAGTCCGACCAACTCGGGGCGCGACGACGCAGCGGCGACTCAACCAGCATCTGAAATCGCTCAGCTCAGCTCAGATGAGACTGAGCACTTAGGGAGTCGCTTCCAGTTAGTTGACCGAGACGACGATGATAACTCCGTGCCGCATGAAGGCGTCGACTTAAGCAGCGGACTCGCGGCGCTTTTGCCCTCCGCATCTGCGCCTGTAGTTTTAGGAGGCCGGCGCCTGACGGTCGAGACGCTGCCTCAAGAAATCTTCAGAGCTTATGACATTCGGGGAATAGCAGAGACTCAGCTAGACGACGCCATCGTTGAGGTGATTGCCGCAGCAATCGCCACTATTGCGGCCGACCAAGGTGAGCACAGCATCGTGGTCGCCTCAGATGGACGACTATCGAGCCCAAGAATAAAAACTGTCTTGGTGCAATCATTGTTAGAGAGCGGAATCAATGTCGTGGATATTGGCGTAGTCCCGAGTCCGGTTCTTTATTTTGCGACACACCACTTGGCTCAGCGGTCAGGCCTGATGATTACCGGTAGCCACAGCGATCCTGAAGTGAACGGCATTAAACTCGTGCTCGATCAGAAGTCACCACCGCCTGGAACCATTGAGGCTATTTTCACGATTGCGAAAGCGGGTGTTTTTCCAAGCGGATCTGGCGCACTCACGCGCGAAAACGTCCTCCCGGCCTATATCCAGAAAGTGTGCGAAGATATTTTATTACCGAGCTCTCTCAAGGTGGTACTGGACGCGTCCAATGGCGTTGCGGGGAAAGTGGCACCCGAGATTTTTAGCGCTCTCGGCTGTCATGTTATCCCCCTATTTTGCGACATTGACGGGAACTTCCCCAACCATTTCCCGGATACCAGCAACGAGGCCAACTTAAAGCAGCTGTGCGACAAAGTGAGACAAGAGCGGGCCGATTTTGGTGTCGCATTTGACGGCGATGCAGACCGACTCGCAGTAGTGGACTCTGAAGGCGCGATCATCCGGACAGATCGCTTGATGATGATTCTGGCGCGCGATGTGCTCACCCGCAACCCAGGCGCAGATGTGGTTTACGATGTTAAATGCAGCCACCACCTTGGCGAGATCATTTCAAAATGGGGTGGTCGTCCCATTCTTTGGAAAACCGGGCACGCTTTAATGAAGCAAAAAATACGTGAGCAAGGGGCCATCTTAGGTGGCGAATTCTCTGGCCATGTTTTCTTCTGTGAGCGCTGGTTCGGTTTTGACGATGGTATCTATGCTGCCGC
>DOVB01000010.1 GCA_003520285.1 Halieaceae bacterium | reverse complement strand
AGTGCAGTGTGATGCGGGGCGCTAAATTCAGTCATAGAAACCTCGGCTCGCGACATGGATTTATTGTTGGTTTGGGTATCGGTTCGATCTGCCGAGTATTCTGGATAAAACATTGCTGTGCAAATGTTTTGGCGGGCTCTGCATCGTCCACTTGAATTACAAGGACCCCTATACAAGGCACCGCTAAAAGGCTCTAATTCCTACTCATTAATACGAGCGCGGTGAATACCACGCGGGGGGTCTCCACATGCAGACAGCATTAACGGAGCGGCTAGGATGCCGTTACCCCATCGTCCAGACCGCGATGGGCTGGGTCGCCGATGCGCGACTGGTGGCGGCGACTGGAAACGCTGGCGGATTTGGGTTTCTCGCCGGCGCAGTGATGACATTGCCCGAGATCGAAGACGGTATCCGCGAGATCAAGCGTCTCACTGATGCACATTTTGGCGTCAACTTTCACATGTACGTGCCTCATGCCGAGCAGATCATTGACTTGTGCATACAAAATAATGTGCGCGCGGTGAGCTACAGCCGGTCTCCGTCTGCCGATTCTGTAAGGCGGTTAAAGGCCGCCGGTGTGCTCTGCATGCCTACCGTCGGCGCTTTGAAACACGCTGTTAAGGCTGTTGAGCTGGGTGCGGATATCATCGTGATTCAAGGTGGTGAAGGCGGTGGCCATACGGGCTCGGTGGCGACCTCTATTCTTCTGAAGCAGGTCAGAGACGCGGTTGATGTGCCGGTCGTCGCAGCCGGAGGCTTTAGTGATGGCCAAGATCTGATTGCAGCGCTTGCGCTGGGGGCTTGTGGTATCGCCATGGGGACTCGATTTTTGTTAACGCAAGAGTCGCCCGTGCCGGATGCAACCAAAGCGGTTTACTTGAGTACACCCCCCGAGCAGATAATCACGAGTACTAAACTCGACGGTCTCCCGCAGCGCATGATTCTTAACCCTCTGCTGTCGAGACTTGAAAAGGCATCGAAGCTTCAGATGTTGGCATTGGCAGTTCGCAACGGTCTGGCTTTCAGTCAGTTAACCGGGGTATCTGTGCTGGGCCTGTTGCGTTCGGGATTGGCGATGCAAAAAAATACCGACCTGACCCTCGGCCAAACCATGATGGCCGCAAATGCGCCGATGATGATTCAAGAGGCCATGGTCAATGGCCATCCTGCTCAAGGGATTCTTCCAAGCGGGCAGGTCGCAGGTGTGATTACCGAATTGCCGCTGGTGGCAGAACTCATTGAGCGCATTATGACTGAGGCAGAGCAGACGCTAGCGCGAGTTCAGGCCTTACAACAATAAGCGAACAGGATACGAGCTATGGCGTTTACAACTCAGATTAGCGACGGTGTTGCAGAGCTGGTGTTTAACAAGCCGCCCGTGAATGCATTTAACTCGAGTGAATGGGCCGCTATTGCCGCCGAAATTAAGACCTTGGGTTGTAATGACGAGGTTCGCGTCATTGTGGTGCGTGCGGATGGCAAAGGATTTTGCGCGGGTGTAGACATCAAAGAGCTTGATGCGGATCCGAATAAGATTGTGTCGGTCAATAAGGGCAACTACGACACATTCGAATCGATACATCTCAATCCTAAGCCCGTCATTGTAGCTCTGCATGGCTTTGTTTTGGGCGGTGGAATCGGGATCGCGGGAGCGGCTGATATCATCGTGGCATCGGATTGCGCACGATTTGGGGTGCCAGAGGTCGATCGAGGTGCGATGGGCGGTGGTGCACATTTGGCTCGAATGTTCCCGGTGCAGAAAGTGCGTTATATGTATTTTACTGGCCAATTTATTGACGCACAGGAAGCCTATCGTTTGGGTGCCGTTGAGCGAGTTGTCAGTTTGTCAGAGCTGCGCGCTACGGCGCTTACCATGGCAGCGCAGATTGCAGAGAAGAGCAGCGTGATGATTCAGCTTGCGAAAGAAGCTTTGACCGGAATTGAAGATGGCAACCTAGAGGCGAATTACCGATGGGAGCAAGGGTTTACTTTGGAAGCCTATACCCACAAAGATTCCTCTGAAGCGCGCTCTGCCTTCGTACAGAAGCGAGACGCTAAGTTCTAATAATAAGGAGAGATTTATGGCACAGGCACTCGACTACAAATTAGGGCCACGCACCTTTCCCACAGGATGGTTCGTGGTTGCAGAGAGCAGTGAGCTCGACAAAGGTCCCATGGCGCTGCGATTTTTTGGTCGTGATTTAGCCTTGTATCGCGGCGAATCGGGTCGGCCGGTAATGTTAGATGCGTATTGCAAACATATGGGAACGCATCTCACCGCGAGCGACTCGGCAATGATTGTACGCAATGGGCATCAAATAGAGGGAGACTCTATTCGCTGTCCTTATCACGGTTGGCGCTACAGCAGTGAAGGCCACGTAGATGACATCCCTTATCACGACGGTCCCTGCCCCAAATCGGCCTCCATTCGATCTTATCCCGTCGTTGATAATATGGGTTGTATCATGATGTGGTTCGATGAGCAGGGTGCGGAGCCCACCTACAGTGCACCTTTCTTGAAAGAGTGGGATCAGCCGCAATGGATCCACTGGGCGCTCGATCATTTGGGTGAGCTAGATGTTCACCCTCAAGAGGTTCTCGACAATATGTCGGACATGCGACACCTAGAGCCCACCCATGGTCAGCCCTGTCTCTACTTTGAGAATGAGGCTAAAGATCATATTTATGTACAGCGCCAGGGCGGTATTATGCAACTTTACGGGGGTGTACAGCTTTACACGACAACCTGGTATACCGGACCCGGAGTCCTGTTATCAAAGCAGGTTTGGGGCGATACCCTGCAGTACGAGATGATTGCCAATACCCCTGTCGAGGATGGCCGAATCAAAGCTTGGCACGGCTGTCTTGTGCGCGGTTCATCAGACACTCCGAGTGCCGAAGACATTGAGATAGCAAAGCAGACTCAGGCAGGTGCTCTAGAAGCGTTTGCTACAGATTTTCAAATTTGGCGACACAAGCAGCCAGCCTTGCAGCCCATGGCTTTGAAAACTGATGGTCCCTTCAAAATCGGCCGTAAATGGTATTCCCAGTTTTACAGCGATCCCGATGTTGCAAAGCAAATACAGGCTGAGGTGAATGGGTGCCACTATATACCGGGTGTTGATAAGCCGGCTGACCACAACCACGCCATTGACGACGGATTACCGATTTAACAGGGGCAGAGTATGGACTACGCAGCAGCAGTCACGGCAGTAGAGACTTACATGGCGGGTTTAGCCGGTGATGACGTCACTATGATTCTTGATTTATACGCCGAAGACGCGCGAATAGAGGATCCGATCGGCAGCGAGGTGATCACTGGCCACGAGGCAATCCGGACATTTTATACTTTCGCGCTGCAGGCGGTGAAGGAGGCCAAGTTGACAGGCCCCGTCAGGTTGGCTGCTAACGAAGCTGCGTTTTCATTTACGCTGCGTTTAGGTGAAGAGGATAGTGCCACTTACATGGATATTATTGACGTTTTCACTTTCAACGAAGAGGGGAAGGTCAGTATGATGCGAGCATTCTGGGGACCTGACAATACCCGTAGCGCATAGTGACTTACGAGAATGTCACGAGGCTCTTCAGAATCAGACTCACAAGCATGGATTGCTGTGACACACCGGTCTTAGCAAAAATTGAGCGAAGCTGAGCTCGAGCGGTATTGCGTGCTATGCCCAGTTCACCGGCGGCTTGATCTAAATTAGCGCCTTCAGCGATGTGTTTCGCTAGCATTGCTTCGGCACGAGTCAGCCCATAGAGCGCCATCAACAATCTGATATCGATGTCATACCGTTTTTCTGGCCCGTTGATAAACACCATCATATGAGGCGTGTGGCTTGGCTCTACCGTCTTGTCGACCATAATTGGCTTGATCAGAATTTCGAGATCTGCCTTCCCTGATGGTCGATCTACCGATAGCGCATTGACTGGCGCAGGTTGTTGCCCGCGTTGCGCTTGCATGACTTCTTCGATGTAGCCATTGAGTTTGGTTCGCGCTGCTTGGCTATCAAGGTGGATGTGATCATTCACGATGTGAATGCCGTCTTTCTCTCGAATGAGCTCATCCGCCACCGCATTGCGTGTGATGACTTTGCCGCGCTCATCTAGCGTGATAATGCCAATAGACTGTTTCGAAATCGTTTTTGAATAGAGCTTGCGTTCGTTGTCGAGCTGTATCAGCTGCATGCCATTAGCGACAGCTCGCTGTATATGCGTTGACAACAGGGTCAAAAAATCGCGTTCGACAGAGCCAAAATTAGACACTGATTTGGGCCGGGCAAAGCGAACACTAAAGCGCTGGCCGTTGGCGTTGCGCAAATCCATGCCGATCATGTGGTGAATGTCCAGTGGCACCATACAGAAACGATAGAGGTCGGTTTCTTCGAGCGAGCTGTAAGGGTAGCACTCGTCTAAGGTCACCACTTGCCCCCAAGGCAGGTTAGTCATCAGGTTGGCGGTGTAGTAGCGATCGGTGTACGGGTTGGTGTGGTCGTCTATCAGAGTTTTTTGAAGTTTGTCACACGAAACAAACAGCAGGCCGCCGTCGTCACCCACGGGCTCACGAAGGGTAATAGAGGCAAACGAAGCCTCGATGAGCTGACGCACCCCATAGAGGAAGTTGTTATATGGATCCTCCTCGATATGGCCATCGTACAAGCATCCTATCAGTTTCGAAAATGCTTCTATGCTAGGCGCATTCATGCGGTATCAATACCCCTGTTTATACGGCTATCCGTTTTGCATTAGACCCTATTTTTCACGCTCACCCAAGACTTATCGACTCAATGGCAAACGATACTCTCGGGTTATGCTTCTGCTTGACCCGCTTTGGCCATATTCATCGCAATTTCTTCAATAAGGTCTTCTTGGCCACCAACGGTGCGCCGGTTTGCCATCTCCAGCAGAATTTTGTGCGAGGGCACGCCGTACTTTTTCTGAGCCCGTTTGGCGAACAGTAGGAATGACGAATATGCCCCGGCATAGCCGAGTACTAATGAGTCCCGACTGAGGCGCACGGGTTCGTCCATGATCGGCAATACATGGTCTTCCGCAGCATCCATTAACTTGAAAATATCGACGCCAGTGATGGCGCCCATACGATCCAGTACGGCGGCCATCGCCTCTAGCGGTGTGTTGCCTGCCCCCGCACCAAGTCCGGCCGCTGAGCCATCAATTCGGCAAGCACCCGCCTCGATGGCCGCGAGCGAGTTAGCCACGCCCATAGCCATGTTGTGATGACCATGGAAACCAATTTCAGTCTCGGGTGCTAACTCTGAGCGCAGCAGGGCGATTCGATGGGTAACGTCGTCCGGCAGCATGTAGCCCGCTGAGTCGGTGCAGTAGATGCAATTGGCACCATAAGATTCCATCAGTTTAGCCTGCTCGAGCAGTGCCTCGGGCGAGATCATGTGAGCCATCATCAGGAAGCCGACGGTATCAAGCCCCATATCACGACCTAAGTTGATGTGCTGCCGAGAGACGTTGGCTTCGGTGCAGTGTGTCGCCACTCTTATGGTCGAGATGCCACAATCGGCTGCCATTCGCAAATGATCTACTGTACCAATGCCGGGCAGCAGCAGAGCGGATACTTTGCTGGTTTTCACGGCCTTAACCACCGCGGTGATATAGTCTTGGTCACTGTGCGCTGGGAACCCGTAGTTAACCGATGCGCCTCCGAGTCCGTCGCCATGAGTGACTTCGATCAGGGGAACTCGCGCTGCGTCGAGAGCGGTGGCAATATCGACCATTTGATCAATCGAAATCATATGTTGTTGTGGGTGCATGCCGTCACGTAGCGACATATCGTGCAGAGTGACGTGGCGTCCTTGAATTGTCATGGCTTACCTCTTCTCGGCCTGCTCGAGCATACGTCGAGCAATCATTTCGGCAGTTTTTAATCCGGCGGCAGTCATAATGTCTAGATTGCCAGCATACTTTGGTAAGAAATCACCCAGTCCTTCGACTTCAACGGTAATGGTCACCCGGTGTCCGTCGATAATAGGGTCATTTAAGAGGCGATAGCCCGGGACATAGGTTTGCACCTCGGCAATCATCTGTTTGATTGAAGCCGTGATCGCAGTGGCATCGGCCGGTTCTTTAGTAAGACAGTGCACCGTATCACGCATAATTAAGGGCGGTTCGGCTGGATTAATAATAATGATGGCTTTACCCTCATCGGCGCCGCCCACCTCGGCGATTGCTGCTGATGTGGTGCGGGTGAACTCATCGATATTGTCGCGTGTCCCCATACCCACCGACTTTGACGCCACTGTGGCTACGATTTCTGCATAAGAGACAGGCTGAACTCGGCTTACGCTTGCCACTAAGGGAATGGTCGCCTGACCGCCGCAGGTCACCATATTGACGTTGTCTTTCGGTGCACTGTTCATGATCGCATCGAGATTGACCGGAGGAATGCAGTAAGGTCCGATCGCTGCTGGCGTTAGATCGATCATCATGACCCCGAGGGCATTTAATTTGCGGGAGTTTTCGGCATGTACGTAGGCCGACGTGGCATCGAAAGCAAAATCGACGGGGGCTTCGTCGAAGCGGGCTACTAAGCCATCGACACCGTCGGTGCTGACGCGAAGGCCATGATCTCTTGCCCTTATGATACCCGCCGATTCCTCAATACCGACCATCCAGACCGGCTCAATGATATCGCTGCGAAGGCATTTCATCAGCAGGTCAGTGCCGATGTTGCCGGGTCCTATGATCGCGGCGGTAAATTTTTTACTCATTACGTTGTACTCATACAAGTGTGACTCGGTGCCTCAGTCAAGCGGTGGTGAGCTTGCGCGGCTCACCCACAAGATTCTGTGGCGGGATATTAAGACGTAAACTGGCAGCTGACCTGGGCGGGGGCAATCCCTTCGCCACTGAGAGTCATACTAAACCGATCTCCTGGGTTGGCGGGTTCAAGTGGAACCAGCGACCCTGACAAAATCACCTCTCCTGCCTGCAGTGCTATTCCAAATGTACCTAAGGTATTGGCGAGCCAAGCCACCGCGGTTAGCGGATTGCCCTGCACCGCAGAACCCTCTCCTTGGCTTAAGACTTCGCTGTTCTTGCTGACGACAACCTTAAGCTGGTCTAGCGCCAAGCCGCGCGGGTTAATTCGATCATCACCAAGAACATAGACACCGCAGGAGGCATTGTCAGCAATCGTATCTTGAATTTTGATGGTCCAGTTATGGATTCGGGAGTCAACGATCTCGAAGCAAGGCGTAATGTAATCTGTTGCCGCCAACACATCAGCTTCAGTCACTCCAGGACCCGCGAGGTCCTGCTTTAAGATAAAGGCGATTTCACCCTCGGCACGAGGCTGAATCAGGTTCCCAGCGATGGGGATATCCGCCTTATTGGGGAACGCCATCACGTGGGTTAAGAACCCGAAATCAGGTTGGTATACGCCGAGCATACTTTGCACGGCCTCGGAAGTGACGCCGATCTTTTTGCCGCAGACTGTTTCGCCGTCATTCTCGAGACGGGGGGCCAACATCGCTTGGGAAATATAATAGGCGTCTTCGATATCGATGGTGGGGAAGCGCTCTGTTAACGGTGATACCGTTCGCCCGTCTCGGAGCGCTTGATAGAGCTCAAGCCCCAACTCGGTTCGCTGTGACGTGGTAAGCGCCATTAGTTAGCGCTCACTCAGGAAGTCAAGACACATCCGGTTGAAATAATCGGCATACTCAATCATGACCCAGTGGCCGCACTTATTAAGCACTTGCGCCCGGACATTGGGGCAGTGGTCAAGCAGAGTTTGAGTGCCCGAAGCGGGGCAAAACTTATCGTTGGTACCCCAAAAAACAGATATGGGGTGAGGGATGCGATGCAGCTGGTCGGTTAGATTTGGAATCGACATACTTGCCAGTACGTGCGGATTTTGAATCTGAAGAATTTCCCAGCGCTCATCGATCAGTGACTGCGTTACATGCTTGCTGTCATAGACGAGCAGAGTGAGTAAGTCTGCTAATACGGTTTTGGTGAATTCCGGTGAACCCATTGGATACTTCACCATTTCCTGAATACCCTCACATTGGAAATAGGTGACTCTCTCCTCGATCCCTCCGGGTGCCATCAGAATGAGTTTGTGAACGCGATGTGGGTATTGGAGTGCCATCCCGAGCGCGACGGCACCACCCAGTGAGTTGCCGACCAGAGTCACTTGATCAACGTGGATGTGCTCAATGAGTGCATTCAATTGCGCAACAAAAAAATCTAGCGTGTGGTCAACATCGGTTGGTTTAGAGCTTAAGCCATATCCGGGTTGATCAAATACGATGCACCGATATCCTGCGCTCTGGAAGGCTGCGACATTGTGTTTGAAATTACTCCAGCCGCTTGCGCCCGGGCCACTGCCATGCACGAAAACAACCACGCCGAACTGATCTGACTGGGCAGGATGGTCGGTGTAATGCAGGGTGACCCGATCTGAAACAGTCAGGTACTGTGATGAGTTGTTATCGCTCACTGGTGCGTCCTCAAATAAAGACATCCGTATTTTCTGTGCCTAACTGAGTACTGCCCAAATTGCGTGCGAAGGGTGTTGGGTTATTGGCGACGTGGCAGCGTGCGATATGAATATCATGCCACAGATTCATCATGGCGCTTCCGTTGAACACGGACCGTCCGCCGGCACTGTCAAACAGCAGGTCGATACCCTCTATACACTTGGGAATGACAAGGCTTGCCTGATAGCGATAAAAAATGCGCTCATCAAGCGTGGGTTGCCACTGCGCGGCTTCCATCTTATCGAAATTGCCGAAAAGGACGGATTCGAGTTCCGAAATGATGTTCTTCACTTTCGCGACTCGCTCTTGAATCTCTACGTCGGCAGCGAACTTAGTCATATCGGTGGTTGTACTGAAGCCCCCCGAGCGCGATTCGATGAACAGTCTGAGTGCTTTTCTGAGCGCGCCTATGGCGGGGGTGTTCACAACACGTACGAAACCCTGTGCCCAGGACAGATCGTAGAGGGCATTGCTCTGTTCGTGGCGGCAGTGAAAGCCGTCATCACGCTTGTGGCTCATGTAATCTGGAACAAAAATAGGTGTATCGATGACGATATCGTGAGAGCCGGTTGCCTGCAAACCCATAACGTCCCACGTATCTTCAATGGCGTACTGGGTGCGGGGAATCAAAAAAGTTCGATAGCCTTCGCCGGGCACAATGCCGCCAAGCAGTGCCCAAGAGCAGTGCTCAGAGCCCGAGCTCCAGCCCCATCGGCCCGAGACCATGCAGCCACCGTCGACTTGCTCTGCTTTGGCGCTGACTGGGTTGTAGGAGCTGCTGACCAGTGTGTTTGGGTCATCCTGGTAGACGGCTGCCTGTGCACGTTCATCCATGATCGCAATCTGGAAAGCGTGAATAGCAACGATGCCACCGGCCCAAGCATGGCTCATATCGGCTTCAGCGATTCGGATTTGCTCTCTAAAAAACTCTTGTGGTCGCGCTTCCAAGCCGCCCCAGCGTTTGGGCAAGAACATTTTAAAGAAGCCGCAGGCTTTAAGTGCATCGACGACTTCGACGGACAGCTTTCGATCTTTGCGTGCTTGCGGAGCTCTTGCCTCTATTAGCGCAATCGTTTCGTTAGGTACCAAATAGGTCATTTTATTCTCTCCTGAGTCGAGCGGCTCGTGCTCATCTTCATGTTGGCAAACTTGGTCGCTCTCTGCATACCTCGAATGAGTTATCTCTTAGGGGTTCACCTAGTCTTGATGGCCTACTGAAAAATCATGTCCCCAGAAGCTGGCTGCGGTGCTTTCGAAGACAGCGTACTGGCTCCAATCGCTGATGGTGCGGCCTTCGGCGCCGTATTCGATGTCAAAGCCCGCGGGAGAACGCATATAAAACGAAACCATGTGATCATTCGCATGCCGGCCTAGGGTGCCTGTTAGTTTGACGCCAGCGGCAATGCGACGGTCGTTGCATAATCCTACCTGGTCGACATCAGGTACTTCTAACATCAAGTGGACGCAACCAGCGGGCATCGGCATTTCAAACAGACCAAGACTGTGATGTCGCGAGTTGCAGTGTAAGAACCAGAGGCGTTTCACTGGTTCATTGGGATCATTGGTAAAAGTGATATTCATCAGATCAGACAGACCAAAGCCAAGGACCTGAACAAAAAATTGGGCAGTGGCATCGAAGTCTGCGGTAGGGATGACCACGTGTCCCATGCCTTGTTCACCGGTAATGAAGCCGCCTACGCCGACCGGTGAGTTCAAGTGTCTGAAGTCTGAAATCACGCCCCAGAACACCTCGTGTTGGGTGCCCGATGGATCGGTAAAACGCAGTAGCTCCGTGACTCGACGCTGTTTGGCGAGCTCATGACTCGCCCATTCAAACTTTACTCCCGCTTGGCTTAGGGCGTCGGCCACCGCATGGAGTCCAGCCTGGTTGTTGGTTTCCCACCCACACAGCAGCAGCTTGTCTGTTTCACCCTGCTCTACCATTAACCGATACGGGTGGTCATCCATTTTGTAATAGTGCGCGCCAGCTGGATCGCTCAGGCGTGCGGTGACATCCTCTAGTCCAAGTACCGAGCATGCAAATTGCTGCCACTGTGCCAAATCGGTGCTGCTTACGCCAATATACCCCAGACTTTGAATGCTCATACCATCTCCTGCTTTGTTTTTACATACGATAACGCCCATTGGCGCAACGTTGGTTTAATCACTTTTCCTGACGCATTCAGAGGTAAGGCGTCGACCATAATCAGTGTTCGGGGCACTTTAAAGTTTGCCATAGATTCACGCGCCCAAGCGTGAAGCTCCGCCTCAGTTGTTTGGGCTACCTCAGTCAGCACGACAAAAGCACATCCGACCTCGCCCATACGCGGGTCGGGTTGTCCTATGACGGCGCATTGAACCACATCGGGATGCTTCAATAAGTGTGATTCGATTTCAGCGGGATAGCAATTGAAGCCACCGCTGATGTACATATCTTTGAGCCTATCGGTGATGGTCAGGTTCCCCTCTGCATCCATACGACCTATGTCGCCGGTATGAAGCCAGCCATCGGGGTCGATCGCCTCAGCAGTCGCCGCTGGGTTGTCTAAGTAGCCGCGCATTACGTTAAAACCGCGCACCACGATTTCTCCCTGCTCGCCGGTAGCAACTGGGTTGCCATTGGCGTCAATGCAACGCACCTCGACGCCCGGAATGGGTCGTCCGGACGAGCGCGCGATAATCTCTGGAGCATCACCTTGTCGACACATGGTGGCAAGCCCAGAGCTCTCTGATAGCCCGTAAGCGGTGATGATGGTGTCAATCTTCAATTCGTCTCGCATCGCTACAATGAGCTCAGTGGGGATTACCGCTGCGCCAGTAGTGCACTTAGTCAGGCTTGCTAGGCTGTACTTATCCCGGTTTGGGTGTGCCAGTATCGATTGAAAAATAGTGGGAGGCCCGGGCATTACGGTAACTGCATCCCGATCAATTCGCGCAAGGATGGCGTCGACATCGAAGACTGGCTCAGGCAAAACCGTGCAGCCTGTGATCAGACATGCAAGCAGGCCGGCTTTGAAGCCAAAGCTGTGGAAGAAGGGGTTGATGATGAGATAGCGATCGCTTGATTCGAGTCCGAGAATTTCAGTGAATAGTCGAAAAGCCCTGACATTTTGACCGTGCGAGGTGAGCACGCCTTTGGCTCGACCCGTCGTACCAGAGGTAAACATAATGTCAGAGATGTCATCGCTAGCCACGGTCCTGGCCACTGCTTCAATTGCGGCTGAGCCATGAGCCGCAATCCATTGATCTCCTGCTGCAACGAGATCGCTCCAGCCCATGGTATTGGGTTCAGCCGCGCCACCTATGATGATTCGCCGCTTTAAATGGGGAAGATCCGCTCCGCTCAGCATATCGGGATAGCTGACGCCTAGGAATTCGCCCACCAGAAATAGGGTGTTGGCAGCGCTATCGGCTAAGATCGAGGCAGCCTCTTCGCCTTTGTAGCGTGTATTAAGGGTTACTAGCTGTCCGCCAGCACAGTGGATACCAAAAGCTGCCATCACCCATTCGCTGAGATTCGGTGCCCATAGCGCGGCGCGATCGCCGGGTTGGAATCCGTCTGCCCGAAGGCCGGCGGCAATACAAAGACAGGCTTGTTTAAAATCGGCGAAGCTGAGTGATACTCCGTTTTCCTCAATAAAAGTGCGATCGCCAAAGTGCTCGGCTGCGTGAAAGAGGAGTTCTACGGTAGTTTCGGGCCTTGAGTTCAGCACGTTATGATTTCCCAGATTCAATGAGACGACCCTAAAGTAGTCGAGGGTTTCTGTCATAGTCTCAATGGATGATGAGTCGCGTCGGATCGACTCTCATAATGAAGTCCACTCCACTCACCGACAGAAGATGCCGTGCCTCATGGATAAACTACAGACAGCCGCAGAGGCGATTAGCTCGATTCAAAGTGGTATGACCATAGGTATTGGCGGCTGGGGTCCAAGACGCAAGCCAATGGCTTTGGTCAGAGAGTTGCTGAGATCTGATGTCAAAGACCTGACTGTGGTCGCTTATGGCGGCGCCGATGTGGGTATGTTGTGCGCAGCTGGTAAGGTCAAAAAGGT
>DOVB01000008.1 GCA_003520285.1 Halieaceae bacterium | reverse complement strand
AAAGAAAGAGGAAGAGGAAGAAAAAAAAGGGAAAGAAAAGGAAAGAAAGAAAGAAAGGAAAAAAAGAGAAAGAGAAAGAAAAGAAGAGAGAAGAAAGGAGAAGGAAGGAGAAGGAGAAATGAATGGTTTAAAGAAGAAGGGAGCATCACGGATTACCCTCAGGTTGCGGTGGTATTATGGGTTGTTCTAGCGGGCCCATTTGGCCACAGCCGCACAGCGAGGCGATCAATAGGAGCTGGAGCAAGGCTCTTTTCATCGCTCTGCCAGCCTTTGCATTGCGCGTTCGCAAGCGGCACTGACCTGCGCTGGTGCCGTTCCACCGATATGATTTCGAGCCGATACAGAAGCTTCGAGCGATAGAGCCTCAAAGACATCTGCTTCGATCTGGCTGTGGAAGTTGCGAAGTTCTGGCAAGCTCAGCTCGCTCAAGTCAATACCGCGCTCAACACACAGGCCTACCGCAGAGCCAACAACTTCGTGTGCATCTCTAAAAGGCAGACCTTTGCGCACCAGGTAATCTGCCAGATCGGTTGCTGTTGCAAAGCCCTTCAGCGCGGCTGAGCGCATGGCCTCAAGGTTGGGTTCCAAATTCGGAATCATATCCGCAAAGGCCCGCAATGAATCATGAACGGTATCGATGGAATCGAACAGCGGCTCTTTGTCTTCCTGATTGTCTTTGTTGTAAGCCAGTGGCTGCCCCTTGATCAGGGTGAGTAGCGAAATCAGGTTGCCATTGGCTCGTCCGGTTTTACCGCGCACCAGCTCGGGCACATCGGGGTTCTTTTTCTGGGGCATGATGGATGACCCGGTGCAGAAACGATCGGGCAGGCGCACAAAATCGAACTGAACGGATGTCCACAAAATGAGTTCCTCAGACATCCGCGAGAGATGCGTCATGGTCAATGCTGCGAACGCACAAAATTCCACGGCGAAGTCACGATCAGAGACAGAGTCTAGGGAGTTCTCCGTAGGCGCTCTAAATCCAAGTGTTGCAGCACTCATGTGTCGATCAATCGGATAGCTGGTACCAGCCAGAGCAGCGGCACCGAGCGGACATAAGTTCATTCGATAGCGACAATCCATGAGTCGGGAGTAGTCGCGCTCTAACATTTCATTCCAAGCCAGTAAATGATGCCCGAATGAGACGGGTTGAGCGGTCTGAAGATGCGTAAATCCTGGCATGATCGTGTGCGTATGGGCTCGTGCAAGGTCAATAATGCCGCGCTGTAAACGCGTCAGTTCAGCTGCAATCAGATCGATACTATTGCGCAAATGCAGGCGAATGTCAGTGGCGACTTGATCATTGCGCGAACGTCCCGTGTGCAGCTTTTTACCTGCTGCTCCGATAAGCTGAGTGAGCCGACTCTCGATATTCATATGAACATCTTCGAGTTCAACCGACCAAGAAAAATTACCGGCATCGATCTCGGCTTTAATCGTTGCGAGTCCCTGTTGAATTTGCTCGAGTTCGGATGCCGTGAGCACGCCCACTGACTGCAACATGGCTGCATGAGCGAGCGAGCCTTCGATGTCTTCATGAGCCATCCGCTGATCGAAGGTCACCGAGGCTGTAAAGCGTTGCACGAAGGCGTCAGTGCCCTCGGTAAACCGTCCACCCCAAAGGGTGCTTTTTGTGGTGCTGTCCGCCATGGTGATCTCCAGCGCGGTGGGGCTTGATAAAAGCGGGCAGTATAACAGTTAATTGCGAATCGGCGTGAATCCAAACCGAGTGTGTATTGGGGCTGTATTCCTCGTCTCGGTTTGAGGCGACAGGGCTAACTGGTATGATTGCGGTTTATTCTGAGGTGACTTATGGCAGACATTGTAATCGCGACGCGAGAATCGCCATTGGCGCTGTGGCAAGCGAATCACGTAAAGGCTGCGCTGGAGCAGGCTCATCCAGAGTTGCGTGTCACCTTGCTCGGTATGACCTCGCGCGGTGATCAGCTGCTCGATTCGCCGCTGTCAAAACTCGGCGGCAAAGGATTGTTCGTGAAGGAGCTTGAAACTGCTCTGCTTGAAGGTCGGGCGGACATTGCGGTGCATTCCATGAAAGATGTGCCAATGCACTTTCCAGACGGGCTCTCTCTGGGCCCAATCTGCGCTCGTGAAACGCCTAATGATGCTTTCGTGAGCCATAGGTTTAGTTCGATTGACGAGCTTCCAGCAGGCGCCATTGTTGGGACTTCCAGCCTTCGCAGAGAAAGCCAGCTGCGCGCCTATCGACCCGACCTTCAAGTGAAATTTTTGCGGGGCAATGTTAACACCAGATTAGCAAAGCTCGACGACGGCCAGTACGACGCCATCATACTCGCCGCCGCTGGCTTAATCCGACTTGGATTCGAAGATCGTATCCGCGCTCTACTGAGCTACGAGCAGTCACTGCCAGCTGGCGGTCAGGGCGCGGTGGGGATCGAGCTTCGCTCCGCCGATGCCGCCACCCGGCGCTGGTTGGACGTTCTGCATGATCCCAAGACAGCGGCCGAGGTCACGGCCGAGAGGGCTCTAAACAGAACGCTGAATGGTGGGTGTCAGGTCCCCATTGCCGCCTTCTGCCTAGCCACCGATGATATCCTCTGGCTTCGAGGCTTGGTGGCCTCAGTAGATGGCAGGACACTGCTGCAAGCTGAAGCTCGCGGTCCTTGGGCAGATGCCGAACTCTTAGGTGAAACTGTTGCCCACAAACTGCTGTCGCAAGGTGCCCAAGCTATTTTGGATGAGGTTTATGCTGCGCAGTAAACCGCGGGTGATTGTAACGCGACCTGCAGAGCAGCAGTCCGGATTAGTGGCCTTACTGGATCAGAATGGGTTTGAGCCCATCCCTGTGCCAATGCTCCAAATTGAACGGCTACCCGAGCTCCCACTACCTGATTTAACCGGCTTTGATACCCTAGTTTTTATTAGTACCAATGCGGTGAGTGCTTGGGAACAAGCTGCCACGGCTCAACCCGTTAAGATATCGTCAACAGTCCGGGTCTTTGGCGTTGGGCATCAAACGGTGAAGGCTTTGGCACATATCGGCATGAGTGCCACGACCCCAACCGTCATGACTACCGAAGGCTTACTCAATGAGCCATGGTTTCAACAGAAGAGGTCGGTGCTGATTGTGAAAGGGGAGGGTGGCAGAATCACCCTCCAGCAGACCTTGCAAGAACAGGGGTCGGTAGTAGACACTTGGAGCGGCTACCAGCGCATGGGCCCCAGCGAAGAAGCGCAACGTCGACTTGCGCAGCTTCTCACCGAGGGCGTAGATGCTATGCTGGTGCAAAGCGGCGAGGCTCTGGCGCATGCAATCGATTCGGCAGGCCCCTTGTTGGCGCACCTTATTCTTGTGGTGCCATCTGAACGGGTGGCTCTGCAGACGCAAGGCTTGACCTGCCGCGTGGTGGTCGCACCCAGCGCACTTGACTCGGACATGGTCGCGGCGCTCAATCAGGCCATGGAACAACAGGAGATACAGCAATGAGCGACTCCGATCATCGTGATAAGCCATTAACGCCTTCGGATACAGCGACGCCGTCAGAATCGCTCGAACCGACACCGTCCACTGCGTCTGAACAACCACGCTCGGTCGCTGGGCACAGCTCTGTGTCAGCATCTAAGGTAAAAGGCTCTTGGGCTGGACGATTTGCCTTGTTGCTGGTCTTGATTTTGATCGCGGGCCTGGGTGCCAGCGGCTGGTGGCTATATCCTCAATGGCAGGCTCGCGAGCGCGCCCTAGCTCAAGATTTAGAGACGCTTCGTGCACAACTGGCTCAGATTCCAGCAGTCGAAGCCGAGCGTGCTCTGTGGCAGGCTGCCTTAGGGTCGACTGAGGCGAGTGTGGCACGAGTACTAGAATCTGTGCAGCAAGATCGACGCTTGCTGACTCAAGAACTGACCGTGATGCGTGAAGCAGATCGAGCTCAACGCGAAGCGCTTCGCCAGTTTAGCGCTGCCGACCAACGTATTTGGCAGTTGGCTGAGGCGCGTTACATGCTTCGACTTGCCCATCAACGCCTAAGTCTCGGGGGTGATGTTTCGGTCGCGCTAACCCTATTAGATAGCGTCGATAAGAGTCTACAGTCGCTCGATGATCCGCGGCTGACGTCTGTTCGCTCTGCACTCGCCTTCGATAAAGAAGCCTTATCTCGGGTGAATGCTATCGATATCGAGGGTACTTATTTTCAGATCAGTGCTCTGCTCGAGCAACTGTCGGTCGCGTCTTACAGCCCTGCTTGGATCGCGTCTCAAAGCGCACCACCTGAGATGCCTGATACATCGAATCAGCCGACTACCAAGGACGACAGCGTTTGGGTCCGGTTACTCGCTAAGTTGGATGACTATCTTCAGGTGCGCCCCTTGCAGCTGGAGCAGGATTGGGTGAACCCGACTCAGGCAAATATGTTGCTGCAGAACCTACAGCTCTTACTCACGCAATCACAAATAGCACTCATTGCGCGGGATGATCGCTTGTATCACGCCAGTCTCGAACAGGTCAGCGACTGGCTGGATCGCTATGTCATCATGGATCAAGACGCTCAGGCACATCTTCGAAAGCGTATTGCCGAATTACAGACACTATCACTCACCCGCGAACTACCGAGTATTGACCGATCGATCATCGCACTCACCGATTACATGGCGCTAGAACCGGAAACCCCAGCTCGCAGTAATCAGGATGCAAGCTCGTGAGTGGCCTGCTTCGGTACTTGCTGATTGGTCTACTCCTCGGTTTAGGCTTGGTCCTTGCCATTCGAGGCGACGCAGGCTATGTGCTGGTTGTATTTCAGGGTTGGAGTGTCGAAACCACGGTTTGGATCTTGCTCGGCACCCTCATTTTGGGACTCGTGGGCCTTGGCTTCTCATTACGAGTACTATCCGCTGTCGTTAGTACGCCAGCGACGATTGCGCAGTGGCGCAATCAACAGCGCGATCGTGCTCAAACCAATGCTTTGGAGGCCGCGCTTAAGTTCAGCGTGTTAGAGAATCCTACTGCCGCCGCCGAGCCGTTGAAACGTGCCTTTAAACAAGAGTCATCAACCTGGCGAGCCTTAGCTCTGGCGAAGAATGCCCTCGCTCGGGGCGACTTCAAACGCGCCGAGACGCTGCTCAGTCAGGCCCAGAACAACTCCGACGATGCGGAAACGGAGATCACCTTAAAGACGCTTCAAGCGGAGCTCGCCTGGCATCAAGGAGACTTTCTTGAGGCAAAGAACCTGTTATCTCAAGTGGTCGATAGAACCGATGCCCCTTTGGCATCACTTCGATTGGCGCTACTGATCGATACGCAGTTGGGGCATCACAAAGCCTGCATAGAGACCTTACTGAATCCCACCATCGTTCAACACACGCCAGCGCAGCA
>DOVB01000260.1:2512-17664 GCA_003520285.1 Halieaceae bacterium | reverse complement strand
CCGGAAAAGCGAATTGAGCGAATAATTGTGGCGGCAGGTTTGTTGGCGAGCGGCTCTAACCGCGTATCGAGCACAGCGGCTGTCAGTGCTTGAGCAAGATCTCGACCCTTGATATCGACCACGAAACGAGTCGGAGACCGCGGTAAAAACCGCTGTAGATCCAAATAAGCAGGTGCACTCACGCGCGTCACCGCGACGGCTTCGAGAAGCAATGTGCCCTCGGGCACGGCTGTCAGCGCGAGTCGCGCAAAACTGGCACTCCCCACAGTATCGGTCGTGAATATCTCAAGGATATCGCGCACAAAGGGATGTTCCCAGGTGAGAAATGCCCAGTCCTCGCGACTTGCTGCGGTCGTACGCGAGATTGTCGCTGTGAAACTTTCATCGTCAAAATAAACTAGCAAGGCTTCATGAGTTTGCTCAGAGGCCTTCAGTATCCAAGTCTCCTCTGAGTGAGCTTCGAGTTCAAACTGTAACACGTCGCCTGCAAGCTCGAGGAATTCAAGTAGCTCGGGATCACTGTCTTTAGACTGTATGGCGGCAATTGTCTTATCAGCTCGGTCTGGATCGAATGAGTGTCGCTCAAGCAGCCGGTTGCGACCATCGGCGAGCGTCTGTTTCACCTGTTCGGTCGCTTGCGCGACGTCCTGCAGAAACGCGAGATCTGCTGCTGGGGCGATAAGATATTGGCGCAGCCTTTCCGCAAACTGCTGGTGAATAGATTCGGCGCCGGCGCAGTGTTCGGTAAACACTTCAAGACCTTGTGCGTACCACCGGAACAGGGACTCCTGCGGTGATTCCTGACAATACGGTACGTGAATGTGAATGGTGCCTTGCTGACCGATACGATCCAGTCGACCGATACGTTGCTCGAGTAAATCAGGCGACAAGGGCAGATCAAACAACACCAAGTGGCGAGCGAACTGAAAATTTCTGCCTTCACTGCCAATTTCAGAGCAGACCAACACTTGAGCACCTTGATCTGGCTGCTGGAAATAGGCTGCCGCTCGGTCGCGCTCAACGAGATCGAGGTGCTCGTGAAAGGCCGACGATCGAATACCTTGACGGAACTGCAGGAAATCCTCAAGCGCCAAAGCGACCGACGCGTCGCCACAGATAACGAGCACTTTCTCGCGTTTATTCGCTCGCAGAAACTGAGTGAGCCAAGCCACTTTAGGGTGAGTCGAAGGCCAGTCATGATCGTTTGCGTATCGCTCTGGATACAGTGCCTGCTCGAGCTCCGTAGCGGAGTCTTGAGCCATTAAAGGATGGGGATGTAAAGATCTCCTTGGGAGCCCGGATACAGAAGAGCGCGTGTTGCGATAAAGACTTCGGCTGGTGCCATAAAAATCCAATAGGCTTGCGATATGAGTTTTCAAGTCTGTTGGATCGGAGGGCCCGAGCGCGTAACGAGCGGGAGGCGTTTTGCCTTCTTCAAGCGCGACAATCGCGTTTTCCAGCTCCGTAAAACTCGACTGCTCTTGCTGGTATTGCGCGTAAGAGGTGAATCGCACCGGATCGAGGAGTTGTAAACGCTTGAAATGGGCTTCCTCACCCAGTTGTTCAGGCGTCGCCGTTAGCAGCAGCAGTCCTGCGCTGCGGAGCGCGAGACGCGTCATAAAGTGCTGTTGGTCCGACGGGCTCAAGTCTAAATGATGTGCCTCATCGACCACGACGATATCCCATGTGGCTTCCAGCGCAGCGTTCATGCTGTGGGGTTGATCCATGATGATGGCGAGGGACGAAATGATGAGCTGAGCTTCTTCAAACGGGTTGTCTAACGTGTTTATCCGCTCTTGGTTGAGGAAATCGAAGCGCAGATTAAACTTTCTTCTCATTTCCACCAGCCACTGCGCCATCAATGGCTCGGGCGTTAGGATCAAGACTCGCTTGGCCCGGTGAGTGAAGATTTGGTGGTGGATGATGAGGCCTGCCTCAATGGTTTTACCGAGGCCGACCTCGTCTGCCAGCATGACCCTGGGAGCGCGCTGTTTACCGACCTGCTGAGCGATATCTATCTGATGGGGCAGCAGTAAAGTGCGGGGCGCCAATAGCCCGCGAGCCTTATGTTGGTCCAGAGAGCCGATATGATATAGAGCTTTTACTTTGGTTGAAAACGCGAGATTCTGGCTCAATTGGGCTGTTAATAATCGCTGTTGTGGTTGATGCAGCTCAATATCAGCTGCAAGCATCACTTCGCTGATTTGGTGTGGTAAGTGTTCTCTACAAAGCCCCTCATAAACCATCAGGCCATCCATCTCATTGACCGCACTCACCGTAAGTTGCTGGCCCGAAGCGTGTCGGATAGTGTCGCCAACGCGATAGATCAGTCGGGTCAGTGGTGCGGTCTCGATGGAATACGTGCGATCCTCTTCCACCGCAGGGAAAGCGATGGTGACTCTACGTGGCTCGATATCAACGACTAGGCCGAGGCCAAGTTGCGGGTCGAGTTGGCTGATATAACGTTGTCCGATGGCGAATTGGCTCATGAATGACGTGGCCAGAATAGCGCCTGACTATTGTTGTTAATGATCTGTAGCAACTCCTCTTCTCCGATTTCTTTAATCGCAGCCATCGTCTGAGCAACTAGGCCAAGTAGGTGCGGTGCATTGGGTTTGCCTCGGAATGGGACTGGGGTGAGGTAGGGTGAGTCAGTTTCAAGCAGTAATCGCTGAGTGGGAGTAAGAGCGAGGATGTCGCGCACATTGGCAGCATTCTTAAAGGTGATGATGCCGTTAAAGCCCAAATAAAAGCCTAACTCAAGGGCTGTTTCAGCAAGCGCTTGGCCTGATGTGAAGCTGTGAATGACGCCTTTTCGAGGCATACCAGGTGCCATCTCTTTTAGAATGTCAGCCATGTCTTGATCGGCATCTCGCGAGTGGATGACCACCGGAAGATCACTCGCTATGGCGATTTCTAACTGCGCGGTAAATGCTGCGATTTGGGCATTACGATCGCTATCTTCATAGTGGTAGTCCAGACCAATCTCACCGATGGCGACCACCTTCGGATGGGCTGCGCTGTCTCTGATCTGGCTGTCGACGTCGACGTTGTAAAGCTTGGCGTCGTGCGGATGGACACCTTGGGTTGCCCATACCGACTCGAATTGTTCCGCAATCGCAACCACAGTTGTCAGGTTGTCGGGTGTTACCGCGATGGTTATCAGCCGTTCAATCCCAACTTGTGCCGCTAGCGCTACAGCGCGCTCTAGATCCTCGTTCGCGAGGTAGTCAAGGTGGCAATGGGTTTCGATGAGAGGTGTCGTGTAGCGGGGTAGGGCGTCTACTATGGCGCTGTCAAAAATTCTCACTTAATCCTCTCTGTCGCTCACGTGCGCGCATTGTCGCCGTTTGATCGAAGAATGCCAATAGTGAATATTAATCTTTGACTAATTCAACGTCGCTCGCTTGTGGTCCACGATCTCCAGAGGTTGTCGCGAAGCTTACGGCGAGCCCGTCGCGTAGGGTTCGTCGTCCACCATCGCGAAGCGCACGGAAGTGCACGAATACCTCGTCGCCATCCTCGCACACGATGAATCCAAAGCCTTTGGTCGCATTAAACCACTTTACGGTCCCAGTGCGCCGACTCGCGTCACTATGAGTTGGGCTAGAGCCTCTTCGTCGACTCAAATGCTGTAGCAGAGCCAAGCAGGTGAGTGTCAAAACGCCAGAAAGACAGGGGATAAGCCAATGGCTGAGGGGTAGGGTACTCAGTGCGGGGCCTGCGAGCCCCATTGCCACTGTGGCGAACAATAGCGATACGAACAAGCGAGCTGGTGTCATGACTATCCTTGTTAACTGCCGTACTGTGAGTGACGACAATTCGATGATTGAATTATTGCGGCGAAACGTCTTCTGCTTGGAGGCCCTTGGGACCCGTAGACAGGGTAAACTCTACCGCTTGGCCTTCACTGAGAGTTCTGAAGCCCTCTCCCAGAATGGATCTGAAGTGCACAAACACATCGTCGGGCTCGTTGTCCCGTTCGATGAAGCCATACCCTTTTGCGTTATTGAACCACTTGACTTTACCTGTGACTCGCTCAGACATAATACCCCTTAGTGTTACGTTGTTATTGTTATTTAAGCGGAACGATATCGTTTTATTATGAGTTCTTCAAGTCCTCGATGGATTGCTTTTGCACCAGCGCTTGATTCAGCTGCTCTTGATACTGGGTCAGTTTGGCTCGCTCCAGCTCAACAATCTCGGTCGGAGCTCGATCAGCAAAATTCGGGTTCGCCAGCTTAGTGCTCACTCGCTCTATCTCGGCCGTGAGCTGGTCACAGTGTTTGCTGATTCTGGTGAGCTCTGCCTCGATATCGATCACTCCTGCGAGCGGGATACAGAGGGTCACGCCATTGACGAGTAATTGGGTAGAGGTCGGCAGCGGATAATCACTGGTAGCCCATTCAATGTGAGACAGTTTCGCGATTTTGGCCAGTAAACCCTCGTTCGCCTTGATCGAACGTAAAGCCGATTCCTGATCGCTGAGAAGGATTGCCGGCAGGGCCTTGCCAGGACTGATGTTCATATCACTGCGGAAGGTTCTTGCGGCCGTGATCAGTCCCATTAGTGTGTCAATGCCCCCGATAACGTCTGTATCTGCAGTTGGGAAATCTTCCGCTCGCGGATAAGGGGCCAGCATAATAGTTGCGCTCGTGCTGTTCACGAAAGGTTTGACTCGCTGCCAGATTTCTTCAGTAATGAAGGGCATGAATGGGTGCAACAGTCGAAGCGAGGCTTCTAAAACGCAGATCAGTGTGTTGAGTGTTCCACGTCGTCGCTCTTCTGGCAGCGTGTCATCCCAAAGAATCGGTTTTGAAAACTCGACATACCAGTCACAGTAGTCACTCCAGAAAAACTCGTACATAGCCTGCGAGGCGTGATCAAAACGATAGGCTGCCAGCGCGGTGTCAACTTGGGTGATAGTTTTTCCTAGGCGATCGAGAATCCAGTGGTCAGCATCTCCAAGTTGTTGGGTGCCGGCAAGATCTTCGGGCTGACACTGAGTCAAGACGTATCGTGAAGCGTTCCATATTTTATTACAGAAATTCCGGTAGCCCTCGATACGCCCCAAATCGAACTTAATATCTCGACCGGTTGAGGCGAGCGAGTAGAAGGTGTAGCGCAGGGCGTCCGTACCGAAGGCGGGGATGCCATCGGGGTAGTGCTTGCGAGTTGCAGTCGCAATTTTCTGAGCCATTTTTGGCTGCATCATACCTTGAGTGCGCTTGGCGACTAGGTCATCGAGCGCTATTCCGTCAATCAAGTCAATGGGGTCGAGCACATTGCCCTTCGACTTCGACATTTTTTGACCTTCAGCATCGCGCACTAGGCCGTGAACATAGACTGTCTTAAAGGGGACTTCTTGTTTGAAGTGGAGGGTCATCATGATCATTCGTGCGACCCAGAAGAAGATGATATCGAACCCAGTAACCAGCACGGAACTCGGGTGATAACGTGCAAGTTCAGGTGTTTTTTCTGGCCAGCCAAGGGTCGAGAACGTCCATAGAGCGCTGCTGAACCAGGTGTCGAGCACGTCCTCGTCTTGTCTGAGCGAAGTTTCGGGCGGCAGTGAATGATCTTTGCGGACTGTGGCCTCGTCTGATCCGACATAGACATTGCCTAGATCGTCATACCATGCGGGTATTCGATGTCCCCACCACAGCTGTCGGCTGATACACCAATCCTGAATGTCACGCATCCAAGCAAAGTAGGTATTTTCCCATTGCTTCGGTACAAACTCGATGTCACCGTTTTCGACCGCTTTGATGGCAGGACCCGCCAATTTTTTTGCGTCTACGTACCACTGGTCGGTTAAGTAAGGCTCGATGACAACACCGGATCGGTCGCCTCGAGGTACTTTGAGCACATGAGGCTCGATTTCGGCGAGCAAGCCTAAGGCGTCCATGTCTTTAACGATAAGTTCTCTCGCCTCGAACCGATCGAGACCTTGGTATGCTTCTGGTGCTTCGTGATTGATCTTAGCGCTGTCAGTCAGAATATTAATCATCTGCAGCCCATGGCGCTGCCCCATTTCATAATCGTTGAAATCATGAGCTGGGGTAATTTTGACGCAGCCGGTACCAAATTCTGGGTCGACGTAGTCGTCGGCAATAATGGGTATCGTTCGATTTGTCAGCGGAAGACGCACCGATTGGCCGATGAGGTGCTGGTATCGGCTATCATCCGGATGCACTGCGACTGCAGTATCACCGAGCATGGTCTCGGGACGAGTGGTCGCGACCACTAGATAGCCCGACTGGTCTGCGATAGGGTATCTGAAGTGCCAGAGTGAACCTTGTTCTTCCTCGCTGATCACTTCGAGATCCGAGACGGCGGTGTGCAATTTTGGGTCCCAGTTGACCAGTCTTTTGCCGCGATAGATCAGCTGTTCTCGGTAGAGATCAATAAAGACCTTCTGCACTGCTGCAGAGAGGCCCTCGTCCATGGTGAATCGCTCGCGAGACCAATCTAGCGAGGCCCCCAGTCGGCGCAATTGTGAGGTAATTGTACCTCCTGAACGCTCTTTCCACTCCCAGACTTTATCGATGAAGACCGCTCTTCCGAGGTCGTGTCGGCTGACACCCTCCGCCTCAAGCTGGCGCTCGACCAGCATCTGAGTGGCGATACCCGCATGATCTGTTCCAACTTGCCAGAGCGTGTCCATGCCTCGCATGCGATGATACCGAACGAGTGCATCCATTATGGTGTCTTGGAAGCCGTGCCCCATATGCAAGCTGCCGGTCACATTGGGTGGGGGGATCATAATGCTGTAAGGCTCACCCTCTCCAGAAGGCGCGAAGTAACCCTCGGCCTCCCAGTGTCGATACCACTTGGTTTCTATGGCTTGAGGTTCAAATGTCTTGTCCATGCTCGAGCGCCTTGCTAAAAAAGCCGATGATTATACGCGATTGGGCAGACTGACGTCGTGTTTTTCTAGCGCGAATCCGCGGTGTTTATACCAGCGCCACGCCTCGCGCATGGCCTCGAGGTGCTGGTCTTGCTGTGTCACAATTTCGCAGACTCGCTGGAAGCGAGAAGCAAAGTTCGCGGTGGCTAACGATAGATTAATTAAACAGTCGTTAAAATGCGACGCGGGGACATCGCATCCGATACAAATCTGTGTCGCACCTTCATCTGCTTCGAGGCTTACAGGTAGGAAACAGTCCGCTCGAAATGACCACAACTCGTTGTAAAGCGCTTCTGCATGCGCTTGATTTTGTGCGAGCACGAACACCCGGTGGCCTTGCTTGAACGCTTTCTCGGCAAGAATTGCGGCCAACAGGTTACTGGCATTCTGGTCGGTGCTCTGCACGACATAGAAGCCGACGCGGGTCATCGTTTAGGCTGATAGAGACGCGTTGACGAGATACTCGGTGAGCAGTTCTACGGGGCGTCCCGTGGCACCCTTAGGTGCTGAGTTCCAGGCACTGCCCGCGATATCTAGGTGAGCCCACGCATATTTTTTAGTGAACCGCGATAAGAAGCAAGCAGCAGTCACACTGCCCGCAGCAGGGCCGCCAATGTTTCCGATATCGGCATAAGGAGAATCGAGCTGCGACTGGTACTCATCCCATAACGGCATTCGCCACGCTCGATCCCCCGTCTTTTCACCCGCGGCAAGAAGTGCATTAGCGAGTGCATCATTATTGGCATATAAACCTGTCGCATGGTGCCCAAGCGCTACCACGCATGCGCCCGTGAGAGTTGCAATATCAACCACCGTAAGCGGCGAGAATCGCTCCGCATAAGTGAGCGCATCACAGAGTACGAGCCGACCTTCGGCATCGGTGTTCAAAATTTCTATGGTTTGTCCAGACATGCTGGTGACCACATCACCCGGCTTTGTGGCAGTGCCACTGGGCATGTTTTCAGCAGCTGCCACAATTGCGACTACGTTGATCTCAAGTCCGAGCTCGGCGATCGCTTTTACCGTACCCAGAACACTCGCAGCGCCGCCCATATCAAATTTCATCTCATCCATTTTGGCGCCGGGTTTCAGTGATATACCACCCGTATCGAAGGTGATACCTTTACCCACAAGGCAGTATGGTTGTGCGGCGCTGGAGGTGCCCCGATAGTGAATGACAATTAGCTTTGCTTCCTCAGCCGAGCCTGCTGACACCGACAACAGGGAGTGCATACCGAGCTTATACATCTGCTTCTCGGTGAGTACCTCTGTGGTCAAATTAGGGTATTCCTGCGCGAGCTGAAGCGCTTGCTCGGCAAGGTAAGAAGGGGTGCAAATGTTACCCGGCAAATTGGCGAGTTCGCGAGCCATATTAACCCCTTGGGCGGTGGCTAGCGCACGACGACTTGCCGCTTTTGCCGCTTTTTGGGCGCTGTTACTCGGCACCAGTAAGGTGATTTTCTTGAGGCTTGCGACAGGCTTTGGTTTGCTGAGCGTTGTTCGGTAAACATAGCGTGCTTTGGTCAATTCGGTTGTCACCATGCTGGCGATATCGCCGAAGTCAGAATTTTCGAACCCAGCGAGATCGATCGTTGCTTGAGAGCAGCTGAGTTTCGCCAGCGCGCCCCAGAGCGTGCTTAAACATTGGCGAAGATCGCGCGGGCTGCGCTCGGTATCACCTAGGCCTAATAAAATGATGCGGGGGAATCTCTCGTTTCCAGATAGGACCATGACTTCTTTGTTATTGCCGGAGAAATCTTTCTGCTTAAGGATTCTGGTTAAGGTCTGTGACAGGGCTTCGTCTAACTCAGTAAGTCTGGCCGGCAACTTCTTGGTGCGCCCTATTGGCACGATGAGACAGGGCGTCTTTTGGTCAGCTATCGATCCGGATTTAGTGGTAAAGACGAGCTCAGCCATGAAAATTTCCTCTTAAGTCGTTTCGTCGTAGTGTAAGATGACGGTGTATTGAATCCGCCATCAGTATAGGGGCCATTGTAAGATCGTGCTAATACTTCGGTACCTTACCCGCGATATTCTGCAACACACAGCCGCTGTGTCAGTGGTCATTTTACTCATAGTCGTGAGCGGGCAGTTTGTGCGTTTACTCGGCGATGTTGCCCAGGGTGATCTTGCGGTCGGGTTCCTGTTGTCTATTCTGACATTGTCGATACCCAATTATCTAGAGCTGATATTACCGATGGCGTTTCTCATAGGTGCGATGCTTGCCCTAGGCAGACTCTACATGGATAGCGAGATGGTGATTCTGAGTGGCAGTGGACTCGGGCCACTCGAACTTGCCAGGGCAGTTTCCGTGAGCGGCCTTGTCATTGCGGCGTGTAGTGCTGTACTGGCCTTCGGAATTACCCCGTGGTCGCGTGATCAGGCTTTGCAACTGATGGCGGATGCGACCGACGAACAGGGGTTGGCAGCATTCGTCGCAGGCCGCTTTCAGCGCCGCGCCGGTGGTTTTGATACGGTGTACGCGAATAGCATCGATAACGATCAGGGCACCTTGCTGGGTCTGTTTTTGGCCCAAAGATCGTCTGATTTTGAAAACGAAGGTATTACTATCACCTATGCCGAGAGCGGTCAGATTGTTCGAGATGCAAGTACAGGGGCTCGCTATCTAGAGCTCACTATGGGCCGCCGTTATCACGGTGTGCCAGGCGACCTCGATTATCGGGTCACTGAGTTTGACGTTCTCGGCGAGCGTCTTCCCGACGCTGAACTCTCAGAACAGCAGTTTGGAGACAAGCTGCTGGATGCAATGCCATCATCAGAGCTATTCCAAGCGCATACCCCAGCGACCAGAGCCACTCTGCATTGGCGTTTTTCCCTGGTCTGGATGCCCATCAGTTTAGCCTTACTCGCACTCGGTCTGGCCCGCACAGACAAACGCCGTGGTCGCTACATCATGATGCTGCCGGCAGTCATCTTTTATTTGGTTTATTTGGTGGGTGTCTCGAGTTTGCGCACGCAAGTCGCAGCGGGAGACTTGTCTGCATTAGCCCTGTGGTCATTACATCTCGGCGTTCTGCTGGTCAGTGTCGGCTTGATTTATTGGCCGCTTTGGTCGATCCAACGAATAAGACCAGCGCAGCAATGAGGCTATTAAATCGTTACGTAGCGATGCAAGTGGCAGGTTCCACCTTAGTGGTCTTGTCGATACTCGTTGGTCTCGATGCGTTATCTGCAGTGATCGACGAATTTCAGAGTCTTAAGGCCAATTACACAGCAAGCAAAGCACTCTTGTATGTCGCCGCATCGCTGCCAGGCAGAGTGGTCGAACTCTCTCCAGTAGCTGTTCTAATTGGGGTTCTGGTGGCGCTTGGGCAACTGGCGTCTAGCAGTGAATTAATCGTGATCAGAGGCGCAGGATTATCTCAGCGACATATTTTTGTGTGCGTCATCAAACCGGTTTTAGTCTTCGCTGGCGTGATGTTGATTGTCGGCGAACTGGTGGTCCCGAAAACTGAGCTTTTCGCAGAGACGGAACGCGCACTTGCCTCGAGCGAGAATGGTGCATCGATTGGGCGTTCCGGCGTTTGGAATCGAGAGGGACAGCATTTTATTCACTTTAATGCGGTGCAAGCCGGTGGTGTGATTTATGGTGTGACCTTATTCACCTTCGACGCCACTTGGCGACTGCAAGAATCAATGGTTGCTCGTCGAGCATCGTATACGGGTAGCGGTTGGCTCTTAGAGCAGGTGAAGCGCACGCAAGTCAATTCCTGGGGCACAGCTGCTAGTGAGCATACGACCCTGCTGTGGGAAACTGATCTGACGCCCGACCTTCTGGCAATGGAAGCGATTCCCCCTGACCGCTTGAGCATTAACAGCCTGTTGACCTATAGCCAGCACCTGCGTCAGCAGGGTCTCGAGTATGCTGACTTCGAGGTGGCCGCTTGGCGGAAGCTGACCCAGCCTGTGGCTATGATTGTGCTGGTACTACTAGCGATGGGTTTTATCTTTGGCCCGCTTCGCGATGGCACTCTGGGGCTTAGGGTGTTTATTGGGACACTGGTGGGTTTGGTCTTTAAAATCAGCCAAGATATGGTGGCTTCGATTACACTGGTCTATGGCTTTGAACCGTGGGCGGCAGTCGCGATGCCACTACTAGTCGGCCTGCTTGCGGGGCTGGTACTACTGGGGCGGTCTCGCTAACTTACGCTTTCGCAGGTAGCAGTATCAGATGAGTTTTAGACAAGCGATCATGCCAATAGTAGCCATCGCGATCTAGATACTTCCAAAGAATTCCCAAGATTAAGCCAGACAGTAAAGCCCCCACCAGTCGCAGTGCGATCTGCGGCGTCGTAAGTTGACCTCCCTCATTGTTGACGAGTTTGATTCGCCATGCCTGCATTCCCAGCGTTTGTCCACCACGTCTCCAGAAAATCCAGTAAAACAGCGCGATACATAGGATGACCACAACCTGAACGGCGCCTGCGGGCAGAAGGATCTCGTGGGTAGTGTCAAAATTCATAAACAGATTAACGTAGATTGCCATCAATAGGGCGTTGGCGGCCATGATCAGCGGAATGATTAAAAAAGTATCGTAAAGCAGGGCCAGCATATGACGCCATACGGGCGGTGAATTTTGAGCAGACATGAATATAAGTTTCCTTGTATGCTAGAGCGGGTTAGCGCAGCGCAGCCGTATTATAACAGTTAGGAGTCGTCGACTAGTGAAAGTTTTGTTGATTGAAGACGATGTAGCGGTAGCTCAGTTCGTTGCCGAAGAGCTCATCCGAGCAGGGCACGAGTGTGATATTTCAAGCGACGGTTCAGAGGGGTTAGTAGCAGCCGCAACTCAGTGCTGGGATGTTCTAATTGTCGATCGAATGTTACCCAAGATTGATGGACTCAGCGTCATCGAGGCACTCAGAGCGCGTGGCGACTCTACGCCAGTGCTGATACTAAGCGCGCTTAGTGAGGTCGATGACCGAGTGAAGGGACTTCAGATTGGCGCTGATGATTACCTGGTAAAACCCTTCGCCTCTGATGAGCTTACTGCGCGACTTGAGGCAATTTTCCGACGGGCAGGCGTGAATCGGTCGGAGTATAAAACGACACTCGAATTTGCAGATGTTGTGATTGATCTGATGTCTCACAAAGTGACTCGCGGGAATCGTGACGTATCGCTTCAGCCAAGGGAGTATCGCCTACTCGAATACTTGATGTCGAATTCAGAGCAGATAGTGACTCGGTCTATGCTCTTGGAATCCGTCTGGGGCTATCATTTTGATCCCCAAACGAATGTCATCGATGTGCATATTTCTCGCCTGCGGCAGAAAATAGATAAAGATTTTGATATACCCTTAGTTCATACCGTGCGAGGGGTTGGGTATCGATTTGGTTTCTAAACTCAGTTCTGTGCAACCACTGATCCGCAGTATCGGATTTCATGTGATGTCTCGATTCAACCTGTGGCTCATGCTGCTGGCCTTGGCGCTGTTGATAATTTTCACGCTACATACGAGTTTTAAGCTGTTTGATCAGCTCAATCGCGATGTCTCGGGGCGACTCGATTTCCTGACAACACTCTGCCAATCTGAGGGGATTGACGCCCTGACTGAGGTGATCCGACATCAAAGTTACAATAACCACTCGGCGAGCCATTTATATTATCTAGAATCGCAAGTTTCTAGCCCCATCTTTAGAGGTAAATACTACGCAAGTGAAGATTCGATGGGTGGATTTCTGAACTTTCTGGGGGCACTATTTGATCACCCCACCGATCTTCAACAGACACGTCTATTCCTAAGCGCTCGCGAGATTTCTCCCTCACTGTCGCTCACCATAGGCCGACCCTACACGACCGAGTTTCAGCAATTGGTTCGTTTGGTAGTCAATGTTGCTTTGATGATTCTCTGTTTCTGGATCGGTGCACTTATCACGACCGCGATCGCGACTCATCGCGCTTTAGCAGGGATGTACGCTCTCAGTGTAGACCTTGAGCGAATAATGAAGACTGACACGTCTGAAATGCTGTCAACTCGTTCGACCATGCCTTTTCTGACAGAGGTTGCCACGATTGGGAACGCACTGCTGCGCAATGTGTCGACTCGGCGGGTCGCCATGCGACGAGTCGCAGACAATATCGCCCATGATCTCCGGACGCCTCTGACCCGCATGCGCAGCAGAATCAGCCGATTGCGATTAAAGGTGCCGCGCGAGTTAGCAGGAGAAGCTGACCAGTTACTGGGTGACTGCGATCACTTGTTAGGCTCGTTCAATGCCTTACTCAGAATCTCTGTCCTTGAAGCTGGCACCCCGATCAGACTGCATGGTGCTTCCGTGTCACTCACCACTGTTTTGCAAGATGTTATCGAGCTTTACGAGCCGGTAGCGCAGACCAAGCAAATTACCTGTGTTTGCAGACTAGCAAGAGTCCCACCATTGACAGGCGAGGCACAGTTGTTGGCGCAGTTGTTTGCTAATTTATTAGACAATGCCATCAAGTATACGCCTGCACAGGGTTGTGTGACGGTTGCGTCATACCTCGTCGATCCAAGGCATGTGTGCGTATCAATCAGTGATACCGGTAGAGGTATCCCCGACGACGAGAAAAGGGCAGTTTTTGAACCCTTTTACCGCTGCCAGGCACCCGATGATCGCGCGGTTGGACATGGATTGGGATTGTCTTTAGTCAGAGCCATCGTTCATTATCACCGCGGTGTTGTTACGCTGCATGATAATCACCCGGGGCTTCGAGTAGAAATTAAGCTCCCCTTACAAACTTCGGCTTAACCGATCTATCGCTCGGTGCTATTTATCAAACCATAGACTGTTCACTCTGCGGCACGGGTCGGGTGACTCAACTCGGCCTTGCCTCACGGCAGCGAGAAACTCTGAAATAGATGCGGTATACTGCGTTTTTTTGGTGCGAAGTATGCCTGTAACCCACGAATTGCATGACAGAATTGCGGCGCGCTATCCCGGCGATTGGCTCGTTATCGAGAACGAGAGCCATCGTCACAATGTGCCGATCGATTCGCAAACCCATTTTAAGGTGACGCTTGTGAGCGCGCAGTTTGAAGGCGTATCCAGAGTCAAACGACATCAGGCCTTGTATCAATTGTTAGACGATCTAGTGGCAGGTCCGATACATGCTCTCGCACTCCATCTGCATACACCTGATGAATGGCAGGCTATGCACGAGTCGACACCTGACTCACCTGACTGTCTAGGAGGAGGTCGTGGTTAACACACATCAGCCCGCCGAGCCGATTGTGGTTGCGGCACTTTATCACTTCGTCGATTTGCCCGGTTTCCGAGAGTTCCGAGAGCCACTGCTTTCGACTTGTCTTGACCTGGGTCTGAAGGGGACTTTGCTGCTCGCTGAAGAGGGTATCAATGGCACTGTTTCAGGGACACGTTCGGGGATCGACGCGCTGTTGGCGTTCTTGCGGTCGCAGCCGGGTCTTGCGGCGATCGAATGGAAAGAGTCGGCACATCAGGATAAGCCTTTTTATCGAATGAAGGTCAAACTGAAAAAAGAAATTGTGACAATGGGTGTATCTGGGATCGACCCAAATCGTTTGGTGGGTCGATACGTAGAGCCCTCAGACTGGAATAATCTGATCGCGGATCCCGATGTGCTGTTGGTGGATACGCGCAACGATTACGAGTACGAGATAGGCACTTTCGAAGGTGCAATAGACCCAAAGACAACCACATTCCGAGAATTTCCCGCATACGTTGAAACACAACTCGCGGAGCACAAGAATAAAAAAATCGCGATGTTTTGCACCGGTGGTATCCGCTGTGAAAAGGCGAGTGCCTATATGTTAGAGCAGGGGTTCGCAGAGGTTTATCACCTGAAAGGCGGGATTCTTAATTATTTAGAACAGGTGCCGGAAGAAGACTCGCTCTGGCGTGGTGAGTGTTTCGTCTTCGACAACCGAGTGGCTGTGAATCATCGGCTCGAAAAGGGACGCTATGATCAGTGTCATGGTTGTCGGCACCCTATTACCGAGCAAGACAAGCTGCGCGCCCAATACCAGAAAGGGGTCTGCTGTCATAAGTGCTTCGATCAATTAAGCCCCGATCAAAAAGAACGTTTTGCTGAGCGTCAGAAGCAAGTTGAGTTGGCAAAGCGTCGGCAAGAGCCACACATTGGTGCGGCACCGCCCGAGCGGCAACTGCGACGAGTGTCTCAGGTTCACGACTAGAGAGGCGGCAACAGTAGCGACGAGTGTCTCAGGTTTGCGACGAGAGAAGCGGTAATAGTAGCGACGAG
>DOVB01000260.1:0-2393 GCA_003520285.1 Halieaceae bacterium | reverse complement strand
GTAGCGACGAGTGTCTCAGGCTTAAGACTAGAGAGTCGGTAACAGTGGCGACGAGTGTCTCAGGTTTACGACTAAAAGGGTGGCAACAGATCGACGGGAAACGTCAGCGTCATACCTTCTCCATTGCCCTGCGAAATGATTCCGACAATCGTGGGCTCATCGGCAATAGTTTGAACCACTGGGCCGCCAGAGGTACCCTTTGAAGTGAAGCAGTCTTGCCACTCCTGTGCCGATACCCAGCGGCAGTTGCTGTCATACGAAAGCCTCTCGCGACCCTCGCGCAGATGTTTAGAATAGCCTGCAGCGGTAGCGAGCAGAGAGGGTGAGGCAGCTGTTAGGGTGAGTGGGCTGGACAGATGCGGAGGTAAGCGTTGCTCCAGTCGCAGCAGGGCCCAGTCCCGCTCGAGGCGCTCTCCGCTGCGTGCTACGCGAGCAGTGTAATACTGATCATTCAGTCCGGCGTGTGGAAAACGCACCTCGATGGTCTGGCTTAGATCCCTGTAGTGCTCGATACAGTGCCAGGCGGTAATCAGCCATTGATCTTGTCTAGCATGATCGTGATTGATGAGGGTTGCTGAACACTGCTCACGATAATGTCGTGTTCTCCCCGCCTCATGTTTCAGGGTGGGAACATTAATCGCCGCCACAAATTTCATCCAGTTCGGGCTGTCTGGACGGTATCGTTCTGCGGGTTGGGCAATCGATGCGACTGAACAGAACAGGAGAATAAGTAGATTAAGACACCGCCAACGGCTGCGATGATTAATAAGAGGGTAAACGATTAAGGCCATTGAGCGCGGCAATTCGATAGGCTTCTGCCATGGTGGGGTAGTTTACTGTGGTTTCGACAAAATAGCGGATCGTGTTGGCCTCACCTGACTGCTTCATGATGGCCTGTCCGATATGAATGATCTCAGTTGCCTCAGCTCCGAAGCAATGCACACCTAATATTCTGAGAGATTCGGGACAGAATAAAATCTTCAACATACCGACGACCTCACCAGAGATCTGTCCACGCGCGGTATCTTTGAAAAAAGCACGTCCCACTTCAAAGGGGATTCTTTGGTCGGTGAGCTCGCGCTCGGTTTGGCCAACGGAGCTGATTTCGGGGATGGTATAGATTCCAGTTGGCACATCATCGACGAAACACGAGTCGTTTTTTTCATCGCCGGCCGAGGCCGCACGGCCCTGGTCATAGGCGGCGCTTGCCAAGCTGGGCCAGCCGATCACATCGCCTACGGCATACACGTTTGAGACTGAAGTTTGATACCGCTTGTTCACCGCAATTTGCCCGCGGCTATCGGGACTTAAGCCGATGGCATCTAAGCCCAGATTCTGGGTGTTGCCGCTTCGACCATTACACCACAACAGTGCGTCGCCACGAATCACTTTGCCGGATTCCAGATGCAGTGCTACGCCTTCGGTACTCGCTTCTACTTTGGAGTACACTTCGCGGTGGCGGACCATCACGCCAGATTCTCGAAGATGATAGTCGAGTGCGACTGAAATCTCGTCGTCTAGAAACGCCAGTAAGTTTTCGAAGCTGTTGATCAGCTCAACCTTGATCCCCAAGCCACTAAAGATCGACGCGTACTCGCAGCCGATGACACCAGCGCCATAGATGATCAGCTTCTTGGGCGTATGTTCTAAGCTCAGAACACTGTCGCTGTCGTACACTCGTGAATGCTCGAACGGCACGTTGGGTGGGTGATAGGGTCTTGATCCTGTAGCGATGACAATTTCCTTGGCCCCCAGGAGCTCGGTAGAGCCATCGGTTCGAGTCACCATCACACTGTGCGGATCTTGAAACCGCGCATGACCTTTGAAAACTGAAATACCGTTGCGACTGTAGAATTTACTGCGCATATCGACTTGCTGTTCGACAACGGTTAACGCATGTTTGAGCACCGTTGGGTAAGGAATTTTGCGACTGTACCCGATCTCGCGAAAGAGTGTCCCACTGTTAAAGCGCATCAGTTGTTTGACCGTGTGTCGCAGCGCCTTAGACGGGATAGTACCCTTGTGAGTGCAGCCGCCCCCGACTTGGGTGTTAACTTCAACCACAGCGACTGATTTGTGATGTTTTGCAGCGTTGAGTGCAGCCGATTCACCGGCCGGACCACTTCCAATCACAATCACGTCGAACTGTTGTTGCAGCATAGCGACTCGGTACCTATTGAAAGGGCTAGTTTACTCACTGTGGCGCATGGGGTAAACGAGTGTCTGCAACCTTCGGCGTGAATATTGGCACCGATTCAGTTCAATCGGTCAAGTGAGGCGAGGCGTTGAGTAACCGAGCGAGCTAGGGAACCAATGACGACCCCTCAGACTTGATCGATTCGAGTTGCGACGTCGCCCCATTGGCCTCTCTTCGGTTAGCCATGATTGGCATG
>DOVB01000256.1 GCA_003520285.1 Halieaceae bacterium | reverse complement strand
GGCTGGTATCACCGTGCAGGTCTCTGATTGTCCGTTGATGTCTGCTAAGGCTCGGAAAAATTCGATCGAGGTTGACGGTGCGCGTCGAGCGCACCTCAGAGATGCAGTCGCGAAGGCCCAGTTTTTGGCTTGGATTGATAAGACGGTGTCACACGGTGTTCTTCCTACCGAGGCGGAATTGGCTGATCAATTACATCAGTTTCGAGCTGCAAATTCCGACTTTATAGAGCCGTCTTTCAGCACCATTTCAGCAGCGGGTCCGAACGCTGCTCTGTGCCACTACAACCATCGCACCGCGGCAGCACCAGCGCGATTGGCAATGAACTCTTTGTATTTAGTTGATAGCGGCGGACAGTATCTTGATGGCACCACGGATGTCACTCGCACGGTCGCGATCGGCGAACCGAGCGATGAGATGCGCAAACACTTTACTTTGGTCTTGAAAGGACACATCGCACTGGCGAGGATTTGTTTTCCTCGCGGCACTTCAGGGATGCAGCTTGATCCTTTAGCAAGGCAATATTTGTGGCAGCATGAGCTTGATTTCGAGCACGGAACCGGCCATGGTGTTGGCAGTTATTTGAGTGTACACGAAGGCCCCCAGCGGATTGCTAAGTTGGGTTCGCCAGTGCCACTCGAGGTCGGTATGATTGTGTCAAATGAACCAGGCTACTACGCTGAGAACGAATACGGCATTCGCTGTGAAAATCTGCAAGTCGTCGTGCTCGCAGACAGCGAGGGATACCTGCAATTCGAAACCCTGACCTTGTTGCCCTTCGACCAGCGGTTGATTGATGTTGATCTGCTGACGGTAACAGAGAAAGCGTGGCTAGACGCCTACCACGAGCGAGTGAATTCGGCTCTGCAACCTCTGGTGCCGAGTGACTGTCGGGAATGGCTAACACATGCCACTCGCGCACTGAGTTCCTCGCACTAAATGATAAAACGATAAGGAAATTGTAATGGCAGCAGCGGGGCTCAATGATCATTGGTCATCTCGATGGACGTTCTTGATGGCATCGGTGGGTTTTGCGGTTGGTCTTGGGAATATTTGGCGGTTTCCTTATATTGCAGGCGAGAACGGCGGCGCTGCCTTCGTGTTGGTTTATCTTGCCTGTGTGACGATGATCGGTATTCCCTGCATGATGGCCGAAGTGATGTTAGGTCGTCGAGGTCAAGGTAGCCCAACCACGGCTATTGCGGCCTGCGCTGCAGAGAGCGGTCGCTCAACGGGTTGGCGGTTCGTTGGCGGGATGGGGCTGTGGGCGGCGTTTACGATTGTTATTGTCTATGCAGGTATCGTGGGATGGGTGCTGTGGTATCTGTACAAAGCGGTAATGACCGGTTTTGTTGGGTTTGACGGTCCTACGGCGACGCTCGAATTTGAGAATATGCTGCTCAACACGCCGGGTATGCTGTTTTGGACCTTGCTAGGTGTGGTTGCAACGGGCGCGGTCGTGTTTGCGGGGGTGAAAGGGGGCATTGAGCGGGCTGTCACTATTCTTATGCCGCTTCTGTTTTTGCTATTGGTCAGTTTGGCGATCTACAACATGTTCGCCGGTGGTTTTAGTGAAGCTGTCACTTGGCTGTTCACGCCTGATTTCTCGAAGATTGGACCAGACGTGTTTTTAGTCGCGGTGGGCCAGGCCTTTTTCTCTATTGGTGTCGCCATGGGTGGGATGATGGTCTACGGCGCTTATTTGCCGAAGTCGATTTCGATCGCCAAGAGTGCAGTGATTATCATTGCAGCCGATACATTGGTCGCTCTACTCGCTGGGCTCGTGGTGTTTCCGGCTGTATTCCATAATGGATTAGACCCCGCTGCAGGGCCGGGATTGATTTTCCAGACCTTACCGGTGGCCTTTGCCAGTATGCCGGGTGGGCATGTGTTTTCGGTCGCGTTCTTTATTATGCTTGCGGTAGCTGGTATTACTTCCATGGTGGGTTTAATTGAAACAGTGACTGCCTATTTCGAAGATCGTCACGGTTTCCACCGTCATCGCGCTGCAGTTTATGTTATTGGTGCGGTTGCTGCTCTCAGTGTGGTCAGTTTGCTGTCTTACAATGTACTCAGCGAAGTTCGACTCGGTGGCTTGAATTTTAATGATGCCATGGAGACCTTCTCGAATCTTATATTGCTACCCTTGGGTGGATTATTCATTGCGGTATTTGCGGGCTGGATAATGCGCTCTGAATTCAGTGCCGAAGAATTAGGCGTGAGTGGTGGTATTTATCGGATCTGGCAATTGACCACCCGTTTTGTCGTGCCCCCGGCGCTGGCAATCATCTTTTTCTTTGGCGTAGCGGGGTAAGTTGATGATTGCTGTTATTAATGATTGGCTCTGGAATTATGTGCTCATTGCCGTGTTGCTGGGCATGGGGCTATTTTTTACCGTAAGCTCTCGCGGTGCTCAATTTCGCTATTTCGGGCGTATGTTTGGCGTCTTGAAACAGGCGTTTAGGACTGAGGAAGGACATTTAAGCTCGTTTCAGGCGCTGGTGGTCTCAGTAGCGGGTCGGGTCGGTTCAGGCAATATCGCAGGTGTTGCAGTAGCGATCACGCTGGGTGGTCCCGGTGCAATTTTTTGGATGTGGCTGATCGGCCTAATGGGGATGGCGACGAGTTGCATCGAATGTTCGTTAGCGCAGCTTTTTAAACGTTCGGAGGCGGACGGAGATTATCGAGGTGGCCCCGCATTCTATATCAAGCATGGCCTCAAGCGACCCGGCCTGGCAGCGGTCTATTCGGTGTTGTTGCTGATCACTTTCGGACTTGCGTTCCCCGCTTTGCAATCCTTTGTCGTAGCGAGCTCACTCGAATCATCTTTCGGCTTCAGCGCTTTGACCAGTGGTATCGTACTGACAGTTTGTGTTGGCCTGGTCATTTTTGGCGGTATCCATAGAATTGCTGCGGTGAGTCAGATTATTGTCCCTCTGATGGCGGTAGGCTATTTCTTATTAGCAGCATATATCTTGGTGCTGAATTTTAGTGAGTTGCCAGCCATTTTTACACTCATCATTAATAGTGCGCTGGGCCTAGATTCAGCGATCGGTGGTGGTATTGGAGCAGCGATTTTACAGGGAGTCCGGCGCGGATTGTTTTCTAATGAAGCGGGGTTGGGCAGTGCGCCAAACGTGGCTGCTGTCGCTTACGTGAAGCATCCTGTGCATCAGGGCATTGTGCAGGCTTTCAGTGTCTTTATTGATACTCTGGTACTTTGCACAGCGACAGCCGCTATGATCTTGTTATCCGAGGCTTATGTGCCAGGTGCGGCCGATGTCGAAGGTGTCGCTCTCACGCAGCGAGCGGTGGCCGAACAAGTGGGTAGCTGGGGTGAAACCTATGTCAGCATCGCTCTCATCTTGTTTGCCTTTAGCTCGATCATTTACAACTACTATTTGGGCGAGACCAGTCTCGATTATTTTAGTCGCCAGAATAAGACGCTTTTTGGCGTATTTCGGATCGCCATGTTGGTGCTCGTGTTCTGGGGTTCGAGCCAAGATCTTGTCACTATTTTTGGATTCGCAGATTTAACGATGGGACTGCTCGCGTTGGTCAACCTGCTCGGCTTAGGCTTATTAGTGCCGGTCGCACGGCGACTCCTACGCGATTTCGACCAACAGTCGGCCGCAGGTAAAGATCCGGTTTTTGATGCCGATGAATGGCTCGATCTTGATATTGATCACGTGGCATGGCGTGAGGTCAAAACAGATCCATAGTTGGCTCTGTGAGCG
>DOVB01000257.1 GCA_003520285.1 Halieaceae bacterium | reverse complement strand
TCGAGAGTGATATCGTCTAAACACAAACAGGCCTGAGGAAGCGGCTCTCTGTGGCATTGTGTCCAACGCGAGGCCTGCTGTGACTCGGTATCAACCACCAGTACGCGGAGCTCGGATGTCAACTCATGTAACATGATCGCTCCCTGAGCCCATTGACACAGATCTGTGGGGGAGACGATCGGCTCGAACAGTAAAACGCGAAGTGAGAGCATCCTACAGACTCGCGGCTTCCGCATAGCGAGCGCGATGATAACTTGAATCGCCGAGGAGCTGATTACAGACGCGAGATCGTTTTAAGTACAAACCGATATCGAGTTCATCGGTGATACCCATACCGCCATGCATTTGCACAGCTTCATTGCTCATTTGCACATAGCAGTCATTGGCAAGAGCTTTGCACTGGCTTGCCGCACGCGCAATATCTTGACCTCGATCTAGTTTCGTAAAGGCGCTCAAGACAGCGCTCCTTGCCAGCTCTAGGTGGCAGTAAAGCTCGGCGCAACGGTGTTGTAGCGCTTGAAATGTAGCCAGCTTTACATCGAATTGTTCGCGGTTATTCAGGTGTGCCACAGTCCGCTCTAAAAGACTTTCTGCACCACCGATCATTTCGGCGCTGATCGCGAGTGTTCCAATGTCGAGTGCTTTTGCGATAGCGTCGTGACAGCTACCATCAGCTCCTATTATGGACTCCTCTGGCACATACAGTCCGCGCAGCTCGATGTCGCTGAAGGTTCGTCCATCCATCAACTGGTAGCGATCTGATGACGCTGTAAGCTCCGCAGATGGGATGATCGCAGCCATGAAGCGCCCGTCAGCGGTTACCGCAATCACGACCGTAATGTCGCTTTCCAATGCATCCATAACCAGGGTTTTATGTCCGCTGAGTTCACCTTTATCAAAGCGGGTTGCGAGTGAGCGGAGTGCAAACTGACGTCCTTCTTGTACAGCGATCGTTGCAGTGACCTCACCGCTCGCCAGCAGCGGTAGCCAATAGGCTTTTTGCGAGTCACTGCCGGCAAGCTGAATCACAGAACTGGCCAGTGCCACGCTCGATACAATAGGGCTTGCTACCAAGTTGCGTCCCATTTCGTGCATAACGGCAGCTAAACCCATGTACCCAAAGCCGAGTCCACCTTCTGATTCCGACAGCGCTATCCCCGGTATGCCAAGCTCGATGAGCTGTTGCCAAAGCGTTTGATTATAGGCCGCGCCTTCAGGGTTTGCTCGCAGCGCTCTCAAGTCGCTGACGGTCGCGTTATCCGTTAAAAAGGCGCGCAGCGTATCTTGTAACATGGTCTGTTCTTCGTTAAAAATCACGATAGTTCCTCTCGAATTAAGACGCCATGCCCAGCGCTCGCTTGGCAATGATATTGAGTTGAATTTCCGACGTGCCACCGGCGATGGTGTGCGACTTATTGAACGCCCAGTTGCGTGTAATTCTCTGCTCAGTTGATGAGGCTCTGTGGGTCTCCCAGCTCAGGGCTCGGTTACCCAAAATCTCTAACAGTAGCTCATCTTTGCGCTGCAATTGTTTAGTACCAATGTGCTTCAACAGCATGCCCAGGCGCGGATCAACCTGCCTAGCCTTGTGTTGATAATACAAACGTTCGTTGAGCTGTTGAAAAGCCTCCATCTCCATGCTCAGAGCCGCAATTCTTGATCTGAGCTCGGCGTTAGCGATTTGCCCTTCACTATTTAAGGGGAGGTGTGTGCGCGCCAAGACATCTAAGCTGACGTCCTCTTTTTCGGTCATTGACTCCATTGAAGACATCATGGTGCGCTCGTGTTTCAAAAGCTCTTTGGCGACATCCCAGCCCTTATTGAGTTCGCCCACCAAATTACGTTTGGGGACTTTTACGTTGTCAAAAAAGGTTTGGCAAAACTCTGATTCCCCGCTGATGAGTTCAATCGGACTGATTGACACGCCCTCGCTCGCCATGTCGATCAGAAGGAAGCTGATTCCCTGCTGTTTGGGTGCGGCAGGATTGGTTCTGACCAAGCAGAAAATCCAGTCTGCAAGGTGAGCATTGGTCGTCCATATTTTGGTGCCATTGACCAAAAAGTGATCACCGCAGTCCTCTGCTTTGGTTTTTAGGCTTGCCAAATCAGAGCCCGCTGAAGGTTCAGAATAGCCCTGCGCCCAGCGAATCTCGCCTCGAATAATTTTCGGGATGTGCTCTTGTTTTTGCGCTTCTGTGCCGAAGCCCAACAGGGCGGGACCGAACATCCAGATGCCAATCTCGTATAGGGCAGGGCGGCACTGAAGCCTCGCCATCTCTTGCTGGAGTATTTTTGCTTCTTCAGCACTCAAACCTCCGCCCCCATATTCGCGAGGCCAGGTTGGTGCGGTCCAACCTTTAGCGGCCATTGCTTCAAACCAAGCCTTGGCGTCAGCAGAGGGGAAGGTCCGATTTCTACCTCCCCATATTTGTTCTGCTTTCACGATGGGTTGACGTTGTGACTCAGGACAGTTTTCGAGTAACCAGGCTCGAGTCGTTTGTCGGAATGTATCGAGATCACTCATCCGAGGTTTCCTTTGGTGGTGAAAGAGAGGCGTCCTTTGACGCCGTGATTGTCAGGCAATGAGAGCAGTTCATCTTTGATCCGTTGCAGGTGACGCTGTTCGAAGGGCGCATCGGGCTCCATGATGCGGTCGAGAGAAAACCCAGCCAGAAAACGGTGTATGAAACGGAAAGCATCATTCAGCCGTACGCTCGGAATCTCAAACTCATCAAACATCTTAGCCATAATGGCAGTATGAATATTTTGCTGTTCAGCGAGAGAGAAGGGAGCAATATAGTCACCTGAGCTGTTTAAGCGTGATGCGCGGAGGATTTCAGAGAAGGCGAAGTACAGATCGCTCCGGTAGTGTTCCCACACGGTATCAACAAACCGATTAACTCGGCCAACGAGGTCTCCTTGGGTGAGTTGGGCTGAATCAAGACGCGCCAAATACGCGGCATGAGCCCGGTGAAGTACGGCGGTGAGAATGTCGTCTTTGGTGCCAAAATGATGCTGTACTGCCCCCCAGGTGATTCCGGCGCGTCGTGCAATTTGACCCGAGGTTGCGCCCGCTAGACCCTGTTCGTTAATAAGCTCGATTACAGCGGCAATGATGCGGTCTCGGGTCGCTTGAGCTTTGCGCGCTTGATGGGTCAGAGCCAGACAATCAGCCGGATCTGAATCGATTTTGAGCTGTCGATTATCTGCAGTACTCATCCAAAAAAAGCACGTTTGATATCTGCTTTGATCAGCTTTTCGGTCGCCGTTCGCGGCATGGGCTCATTTGCAAAGCGGACCTCAACAGGTACTTTAAAGCCCGCCAGGCGCTCGGCACAGAAAGCTTGAATTTGTTCGGCGGTCACGGGCTGGGCATTGTCATTGAGGCGGATAACCGCGGCTGGTTCTTCCCCAAACCTTTCACTTTCGATCGCGACAACAACAACTTCAGCGCATCCCGGAAACTGTAACAGGCAATTTTCTATTTCGATGGGATAAATATTCTCTCCGCCTCGGATGATCATATCTTTGACGCGATCACAGATGTACAGCAGATCATCTTCATTCAAATAGCCAACATCTCCGGTTTTAAACCAGCCCTCATGAAAGTCACTATTGTCGTGTGCACCACTGAAATATCGGGTGATGCAGGCGGCGGATTTAATCCAAATTTCTCCGGGTTGCCCGGGTGGTAGCGCTTGGCCCTGGTCATCACAAAATTTGAAGTCGACGATTGGACTTGGAAAGCCACTTGCGCCCGGTCGCTGCGCGGCCATATGGCCAGTAAAGGCCGCTCCGCTGCCGCCAGTTTCGGTAAGACCCCAGCCTGCACCAGGCATGGCGGCTGAGAGTTTAGTTCGATAAAGTGAGTGAAGTTTCTCTGGTGTGGCGCCACCACCGGCGCTCACATTCGTAATCACCGAGGCGTCGATTTGCTCAAAATCTGGGTGTTGAAGCAGGTCGAGTAGCATGGCGGAAGCGCCCATGAGGACAGTGATTTTTTCTTGTTGCACCTGTTTGACGGCTTCATCTGCGCTCCACTTGTACATCATGTAAATACCTCGTCCATGGCGCAGGTTCATGACGAATTGCGAGAACAAGCCGCTGATATGAAACAGCGGTACCGCTAGTAGCGTTTTCGGTGGGGTGGTATTTGCAAGCTGTTGGTTCATCGTTTCGGTGTTGGTCATGTAAGTGGCCGCGCCGATCAATTCGATATTCATGAGCGCTTGGCAGCAGTTAAAGTGAGAGAACAAGGCGCCTTTCGGCTTGCCTGAAGTGCCCGATGTGAACAACAGAATGGCGGGATCTTCTGGGTCAATATCCGCAGTCGTCCAGTCCGATGGGTCTACTGTGGCTATTAAAGGCCAGAAGGCGTGTGATGCAGGATCGAGTGGGTCGGGATGAACGACGATTGCGGGGAGGCTGGCTTGCGCCGCCCTGATAAACTGGTGTCTTTCCTTGTCGCATATGACCAGTGAGGCTTCGCTGTCGCTGAGACCCTGATGAAGTTCGTCGGTTTTACCCCAGCTGTTGAGC
>DOVB01000220.1 GCA_003520285.1 Halieaceae bacterium | reverse complement strand
TATCTGCACATTTGCCCCAACGAGACCATCGGCGGGGTCGCGTTTGCTGAGCTACCTCGGGGCGATGTGCCGATTGTGGCCGATATGTCCTCAATGATCTTGTCCGGGCCATTGAATGTGTCGGATTACGGTGTGATCTACGCTGGTGCTCAGAAGAATATTGGTCCTGCAGGTTTGACGGTTGTTATTGTTGACCGCAAGCTGTTGGGCAGAGCATCAGCTCAGTGCCCAGCCATGCTGAATTGGCAGATAGCGGCTGAGAACGACTCGATGTACAACACACCGCCTACTTTCGCGATTTACCTTGCCGGGTTGGTGTTTGAATGGTTAGAGCAGCTCGGTGGTCTTGACGCAATGGCTTCAATCAATCAGCGCAAGGCAGATAAACTCTATGCTTACATCGACCAATCTGGTTTCTACGCGAATCCGGTAGCCGTACCTAACCGGTCTCTTATGAATGTCCCATTTACCCTAGCAAATGCGGAGCTCGATAAGGCCTTTTTACAGGGTGCCGATGACGCTCGGCTGCTCAATTTAAAAGGGCATCGATCTGTTGGCGGAATGCGTGCCTCTATTTACAACGCAGTACCGGAAGCAGCAGTTGATGCGCTCATTGACTACATGCGCGATTTTGCATCGCAGCACAGTTAGCCTATGAGTGATTCCAAGCCAACCCCCGAACTGCTTGCTATTAGGGACGCCATCGACGCGCTCGATCAAGATATCCTCCGACTGATCAGTGAGCGTGCTCGATGCGCTCAACAGGTGGCAGAGATAAAAATGCAAGAGGTGCAATCGGCCTCAGTCCGTGGCGATGACATACCAGAGCCACAATTTTATCGACCTGAACGGGAAGTCCAAGTATTGCTGCGTTTGAAAGAGCGCAACGAGGGTCCGCTAGCTGACGATACTATCGCCTATATTTTCCGTGAGATCATGTCGGCGTGTTTGGCGCTAGAACGTCCTTTGCAGGTGGCCTATTTAGGGCCCGAGGGCACTTTTACACAGGCGGCGGCTCTGAAACACTTCGGGCACGCAGCGGTCTGTGTCTCTCAGGGCACCATTGATCGTGTCTTTGCCGAGGTCGAATCAGGCGTCTGTCATTACGGTATTGTGCCGGTAGAGAATTCAACCGAAGGAATGGTCAGTCACACGCTGGACAGCTTTATCGACACGCCATTGCACATTGTCGGCGAAGTCGAGATCCCGATTCACCACTATTTATTGGCTTTGAAGGGCTCCGATCCCAGTAAGATCACCAAGATCATCGCGCATCAGCAGGCCTTAGCGCAGTGCCGGAACTGGCTTAATCATCACTGGCCACACGTTGAGTGGCAGGCGGTAGCGAGTAACGGTGAGGCGGCTAAGCGCGCAGCGAAAGAACCCGGTGTTGCTGCCATTGCTGGGGAGGCCGCGGCTGATTTCTATGGGCTTGAGAAGCTGGCTCAACGTATCGAAGATAATCCCGATAACACCACTCGGTTCTTGGTTATTGGACGTGACGAGGTGCCTCCAAGCGGGCACGACAAGACCTCGCTGGTGGTTTCGTCCCGCAATAAACCCGGTGCACTGCTCGGTTTGCTAGAGCCCTTCCGGCGCGAGGGCATCAGTTTGACCCGCATCGATACTCGGCCGTCTAAAACTGAAAAGTGGGCATATGTTTTCTTCATCGAATTCGAAGGGCATTGCCAAGATGCTCGCGTTGCGGCCATCCTGTCCGAGCTTGAGGAACAATCGATTCTGATTAAAGTCATTGGCTCCTATCCCAGAGCAGTGCTGTAATGCGGCTTGGTATTTTGGGGCTCGGTTTGATCGGCGCGTCATTGGCGAAAGCGGTGCGACCGAGTCAGCTGTACTCTGAAATCGTGGGATACGGGCATCGACAGACAACCGTTCAAACGGCCTTAGAGCAGGGTATTATTGATCGGGCAGTGTCTTCCGCTGCCGAGCTTGTATCCCAGTGTGACCTTGTTTTAATCGCTACTCCGACACTCCTGGCGGAGCAGCAACTGGTCGAGTTGATCGGCCATGCCAATCAGCTTGAGCGCCCGCCCGTGTTAACGGATGCCGCGTCTGTCAAAGGCAATCTCTGGCGCGCGATCGATGCCCTGGAGCTGCCCCAGTGGCCGAGCTTTGTGGTGCTGGGACACCCTATTGCAGGCTCTGAGAAGTCAGGGGTGCATGCGGCTCGGGCCGATTTATTTGATCGTCATAGAGTTATCCTCACACCTCAATCCAGTACTGATCCAACCGCTATTGCGGTGGTTACTGAGCTTTGGGAGGCGGCGGGCGCCGAGGTTATGACTATGTCAGTTCAACTACACGATCAAGTGCTGGCGGCCACAAGCCATCTGCCACATATGCTCGCGTATGCGTTGGTAGAGACCTTAGCGACCAGTGATCTGGCCGATGATATTTTTCAGTTCGCGGCAGGTGGATTTCGGGATTTTACCCGCATTGCGTCGAGTGATCCGGTTATGTGGCGGGATATCGCCCTCGCGAATCGCACCGAGTTGCTGCTGGCACTGGATCAGTTTAGCGCTGGGGTCCAGCGGCTGCGAACTGCGATAGAAGCCGAGGATACGCCGACGATGACGGCTATTTTTGAACGGGCAAAGGGGTCTCGAGATGACCTGCTGAGTAAGCTCGATCGATCTTCACAACAGGATTAATGCTATGAAATTCCAATGTTTGCCCGGAGGCTCGATCGTTGGCGAGGCGAGAGTTGCGGGTGATAAGTCAATTTCTCATCGATCCATCATGTTGGCATCGATCGCGGAAGGCACGTCGCTGATCACTGGCTTTTTAGAAGGTGAGGATGCCCTCGCAACCGTATCAGCCTTTCGAGCTATGGGGGTCGAAATCGACGGTCCAAATGATGGCGAGGTCCGCGTTCACGGAGTCGGTCTGCGCGGACTCAAGAGTCCCACGATCCCTCTTGATATGGGCAATTCCGGAACCAGCATGCGCCTCATCAGTGGTATCATCGCTGGCGCAGGACTAGAGGCAACCCTCACCGGTGATAGCTCTCTTTGCGGACGACCGATGGGTCGTGTCATTGATCCACTGACATTGATGGGAGCGCGAATAAGTAGCGAAGCGGGGAGCAAGCCGCCATTGCACATTGCCGGAGGGCAATCGTTGAAAGGCTTGGATTACGCACTACCCATGGCGAGTGCCCAGGTGAAATCGTGCGTCTTGTTGGCTGGTTTATGGGCAGATGGTATTACCTCTACCACTGAGCCTGCGCCAACCCGAGATCACACTGAACGCATGTTAGAGGGGTTCGGATACCCCCTCACACGCAGTGGTAATAGGGTGACAGTCGAGGGTGGAGGGCGATTGTCAGCGGCGCATATTGAAGTTCCGGCCGACATTTCGTCAGCGACTTTCTTCATGGTGGCAGCCTCTATTGCACCCGGCTCGGACGTGCATTTAACGCATGTTGGGGTTAACCCGACACGCATTGGCGCGATTAACGTGTTGCGCATGATGGGTGCGGATATTCGGATGTCAAATGAGCGCGTAGTGGGTGGCGAGCCCGTAGCAGATATTCGAGTCAAGTATGCGCCACTCCAAGGTATTACTATTCCGCTCGATCAGGTCCCTCTTGCCATCGATGAGTTTCCCGCCCTATTTGTAGCGGCGGCCTGTGCACAAGGTACGACGACACTCAGGGGCGCTGAAGAGTTGAGGGTGAAGGAAAGCGACCGCATTGCCAGTATGGCAGAGGGCCTCACAACGCTCGGTATTACGAATACAATTTTAGAAGATGGCATCATCATCGAAGGCGGACGTATCGGTGGCGGAGTGATTCGGACCCATCATGATCACCGCATCGCGATGAGCTTTGCTATTGCCGCACTCCGAGCCGAAGCGCCGATTCATATTTTGGATTGCGATGCGGTCGCCACGTCTTTCCCTAACTTTGATGCGATCGCACGAGGTCTTGGTTTGCAGATCACCACATCAGATAACGAGACATGATCCCGGTTCTCACCATCGATGGCCCCAGCGGCGCCGGTAAAGGAACAGTTGCGAAAGCGGTAGCGGTTGCTCTAGGCTGGCACTTGCTCGATTCCGGTGCGCTGTACCGGTTAACAGCCCTCGCCGGTATCGATCGGCAGTATGACTTGAATGATGCAGAACTCATGGGCGAATGCGCGGCGTCACTGGCTGTCCAGTTTCTGGTGCGTGACGACGCTCTAGTGATTTATCTTGATGGGCTCGATGTCACCCAAAGAGTACGCAGTGAAGAGGCAGGTATGGGGGCCTCGACGGTCGGTGCACTGCCCTCAGTCCGAGCCGCTTTATTAGAGAGGCAGCGAACCTTCAGAAGGGCACCCGGTTTAGTTGCAGATGGTCGAGATATGGGTACAGTCGTTTTTCCTGATGCCCAAATCAAAGTTTTCTTAACTGCGAGTCCTGAGGCGCGGGCGCTCAGACGGCAGAAACAGTTGATACAGATGGGCGAAAGTGTTAGTCTGCCGCGCCTTTTGGAAGACATTCGTGTACGCGATCTGCGCGACAGTGAGCGGGCGGCATCGCCACTTAAAGCAGCCGATGATGCGATTATGTTGGACAGCACGCAGATGTCGATTGAACAGGTCGTCGCAGCGGTGCTTGGGGCGGTAGAGACGAGAAGTTAAACAAGCGGAGCGTTAAGGCCTTACCAGCGTCGGCCTAACACTTCATTATTAATAACCCGTGTGGGCTGGAGCGCGGAGACGAGTTGTTACAACTCATAACACCATAGGTATAAACGCATGAGCGAAAATTTCGCCGAATTATTTGAAGAAAGTCTAAAAACCGTTGATATGGAACCCGGTTCAATTGTGACCGGTGTTGTTATCGATATCGATAACGAATGGGTCACAGTGCACGCCGGCTTAAAGTCTGAAGGCGTGATCCCCATGTCGCAGTTTGTTGATGCTAACGGTCAATGTACGCTGTCGATTGGCGACGAAGTGCAAGTGGCCCTTGAAACTGTTGAAGATGGATTTGGCGAAACAAAACTGTCTCGTGAAAAAGCCAAGCGCGCAGAGTCATGGACAGAGCTCGAAGCTGCTCATGAAGGCGATCAAGTGGTTAAAGGTATTATTAACGGTAAGGTCAAAGGTGGCTTTACTGTCGACATCAACACCATCAGAGCCTTTTTACCGGGTTCGTTGGTCGATGTCCGCCCCATTCGTGAAACGCTTCACCTAGAGGGCAAAGAACTAGAGTTTAAAGTGATCAAGCTGGACCAGAAGCGCAACAACGTGGTGGTTTCTAGACGCGCGGTGATGGAAGCAGCCAACAGTGTTGAGCGTGATGCACTCCTTGAGAATCTGCAGGAAGGCATGTCAGTGAAGGGCGTGGTTAAGAATTTAACCGACTACGGCGCGTTCGTTGACTTGGGCGGTGTCGATGGTCTGCTCCACATCACCGATATGGCTTGGAAGCGTAT
>DOVB01000202.1 GCA_003520285.1 Halieaceae bacterium | reverse complement strand
ACGCTCGGACACGGTATGTTACGCCTCTTTAACGCGGCGATCGCCTTCGCGCTCTCTTGTGCCATACATGTTAGCGCGAGCAGTCTCACCGACACTGGTGCAAGGCGCTATATCGAGATTATCGATCCGCGAGCACCCATCAGTGATATCAATGAATATATATTGCGCATGATCACAGACGACAGTGGCGCGATGTGGATAGCGACGGAACACAATATTTATTGGCTGACACCGCACGACCATATCTATCGCGACAGTGAGATGCAAAACGTATTTGCGATGCACCAGTCACGCAGTCTCTTCTTACTTGGCAACGATATTCTGGTTCAATCAAGAGCGGGCGACTATCTTTACTTTGATCGGGGCCACCATCAGTTTAAACCCATTAAAGCGCTGTCGCCCCTGAGCCCCACCCTGACCAATGCCGCAACGGTGGCCATGAACGATAATCAGTTCATTACGGTCGCTACCAATGGTGCGATCCATCTGCATTCATTAGTGTCAGAGAACTTAAAACCCACCGAGTTATATACCATTTCAGTTGATACCTGCCAGTTCAGTCAACCCGAAAGTTGCCTAAAGATCATCCATAAGCTCATGCACGACACCGGCATTTCTGACCTGAGCTTTAAGTTGGTGTCTGGTATGAACCGAGCTTTTTACGCGTTTTCTGGTCTAGATGAACGCTTTACGGCGCGCTATTTTGATAACAGCGGGGAGCTTTTCAACGCCGACCAGTCGGCTTCCTGGATTGCGACTCATCAGTTTGATACCGCCCTTAAAGTGACAGGGATCGCCATAACCCAAAGGCATACACTCCTGACCTCGCTATCTGGACTATTGATACTAAACGACAGTGGATCCCTGCAGATCCTTCAAGAAAATAACAGTCGACTCAAGTCAAACTACGTCATTAGTACCTTTAAGAGCAATGAAAATGAAATCTGGCTGGGAACATACGCTGGGGTTTCTGTTCTGAAACTGCAGCTTTATGAACGACTCAGCGTCCGCACTTGCGAATTTTCATCAAGTGATACTGTTGGTTTTTTACCGCTGCCTGATTCCCTCTTGATCGCAACCTTAGCGGGTTTATATAGCGTGGATGCCGAGCACAACGCCTGCCAAGCCAACTTAATCAGCGGCTTGCCAGAGGAGCCTCTTGGCGGCCTAATCGATTTGGGCGATCACGCCTTGGCGATCGGATTTGAAGCGAATACCTTCATCGACAAATCGAATCTTGCTGTCATTCACGAGAACATTGGCTTGCCACTCAACATTACCGGCTTAACCAGACACGTCAGTACCGACAGGGTCGTCCTGAGCTCGATGACCAGAGGACTGACAGAATTCAAAGACGGGAGCTGGACTGATTTTCGCGATATTCCTGATTCCGCTCCAGCCTGGAGCCCAACGATGATTGAGGATCACATTTTTTTCATCAAAGACTTCCAACTCAATTATTTTGATGGAACCGTGGCTCGGCCCATTGAGCAACCCCCCGCAATTGCGCAAGCTCACTTCCAAGTGTTAGCCCCGACTGATAGTCCCCATGAGTTCTTAGCAGGCACGCTCGATTCTCAGGTGTTAAAGCTGCACTGGGATCCACAAAATCGCAGCCTTCAGATCAAACAAAGTATCCCCCTAGCCGCTCAACCGTTCTCTATCATTGCCGATCAGGAGGGTCACTTTTGGGTGGGCCTCAACAACGGAATCAACTATATCAGTAACGACTTCCGTCAAACCCAGTGGTTACCTGTCAGCGATGAATTTGGCACTCCGGCCAATTTCAACTTCGCTGCAGCAACCCAACTTCCTGATGGGCGCTTGGGGTTTGGCTCCACCAAGGGCCTCATCATCATAGATCCCCGCTCCGCTTTGCTCGAAGAACAACTGGCACTTAACCTAACGCGCTTGCGCGTCAATGGCTACGCTGGCAAACAACCGCTGCCTTGGTCGCAACTCACAGACGTTTATCTGCCTCATGATACCCATCAGTTCACTGCTGAATTTGCTCTGATGGACTATGTGAGCAGAGAGCGACAACTATACCAGTACCGGCTGGTTGGCCTCGAAGACGAGTGGACATCGCCAAGCAATATACCCGTAGCGACCTACACAGACCTACCCGCTGGCGCCTATACCCTCCAAGTAAGAGGCGCCTCCGTGTCTGACCATGATCGCGAAGTACCTATCGAACTTCAGATACATATCGCCACTGCGCCCTGGCTTAGTTGGTACGCCCTGATCGCCTATGCTTACGCCTTGATCTTCGCCGCGGTTCGTTTAAAGCGCTTCTACGATACAAATAGGTTGCGTGCCGAGGCGGGCGAACTGTCGCGTGAAATGATTTATGCGGCCGAACAAGGGAGCCAAGCTTTGGCCCTGAGGCTCGATTGGACGCAAAAAGTATTGGCTCAGCGAGATCACTACATCCAAGCACTGTTCGAACATTCGAGGCAACTTTTCGGACTCGATTCAGCGGAGATAGATACGAGGCAAATCATTCTGCCAGAGTGGCTGGCGCTGTCGGAGCGCATACACGAACTTTTTATAGACCAACGCAACAAATCCACCGTATCACTGTCTGACTTGGTTCATTTTTGCTTTGAAAGAGTAGATCGATACTCTCGGGCGTCGAATACACATCTGACACTGACGTGTTCGATCGAAAACATGACTGTTCCCAATGCCAAGCTAGCACCCATAGCTTACATTCTGGTGAGCACCTTGGAACATTACTCGCTCAGTCTGAGCGAACAGAAAGTCTTACGAGCCGCTGCTAATGTTGCCGAATCTGCCGCAGCCGGTGAGCACCTTGCGATCGACGTAACACTCTCCCACCCTGGACTTGAACCTGAAATACTCAGCCTAAACCCTCTGATTTACGCGGGACGCTCAATCATTCAGACTCGATTCAGCCTCCTTAACGCCGGCTACCTCCTGAGAATCAGCTTTCCAGACGTGCCATTAACAACAATGCTCGACGACTAGTGGCCTTTAAACTGTGGAGGTCTCTTTTCTAGTTGTGCGAGCAAACCCTCTTGCAGGTCTTTAGATTGCCAACACTGATCAACAATGCCTTGCGCCGACGCCTGGTCTAAGCAGCCCTGTGCCACTTGATCGATGATCGATTTCATACCTTGCACAGCAAGAGGCGCATGATTCGAGAGACTTAAAGCGAGCGCTTGGACTTCTGACTGGAACGCTTCAGCGGTGACAAGCCGATCAACCAATCCTAGATCGATCAACTTTTGATCAGTGAAGGTTTCAGCGGCCAGTAACAGTCGCTTACTGGTGGTGGGACCGAGTTTTCTGACAAAGGTGTTAATACCCGATACTGGATAGCAGAGCCCCATCGTGGCAGGCGGAACACGCACTCTCATTCCGGAAATACCGATCCGAAAATCACAGCTCAGAGCGAGCTCAGTCCCGCCACCGTAAACGCTGCCATTCAGTGCAGCAATCGTAGGAATGGCCATTGCAGAGAGGTAGTCGGTGACCTGCTGAAAATCGTCACCGGTGATCTTGCCCGAACGCAAATCTGCCAGCGAGGCACCGCTACAAAACGTTTTATCGCCTGCCCCAGTCACAACCAGAACGCGCACTGTCTCGAGAGCCGCAACCGCCTCGAGTGCTCCCCTGAGCGCAGTCAATGCATCCAACCCAAGACTGTTGTGCGCCGCTGGATTATTCAGTGTGATTGTTGCGATTGCATCAGCAATCTCGATGGTAACGGGGTCTGACATAGAGGCACTCCTCAGGTATAACAAGTCATCGCTGACATTCAACGTCGCACTAGACAGCGACAATAAAAATACTTAAAGTTCAAGGCATCGACTCAATAGTAATGCGAGCAATGCCCTTGCCGACAAAGACATCGTCCGACATAGGAACGCTACCACATCGGTCTCCGTTTGATAAAACGGCGCAACATGCGGCGAAGCGCGACGCCATATTGTCTGAAGCTTCCCGACTGTTCAATAGTAAAGGCGCGCGAGCGACCACCCTGGCCGATGTGGCTGCCACCTTGGGCCTCACGAAAACAAGCTTGTACTATTATGTCAAAACCAAGGAAGACCTCATCTTTCAATGCTACGCGGCCACGCTCGAGCGGGTCATGCGCAAAATCCACGACATCAAGGCGCAGCATCAAAGCCCGACAGATCAAATAAAGGCCTATATTGC
>DOVB01000125.1 GCA_003520285.1 Halieaceae bacterium | reverse complement strand
ACGGCCTCTCCTAATCGATCGTCAGGCACACCAAACACAGCGGCCTCAAGTACCAGAGGGTGCGCACAAATCGCAGCCTCGACCTCGATACAGCTGATATTCTCTCCCCCTCGGATGATGATGTCTTTAATTCGATCGACGATACTCAAAAATCCATACTCATCGAGCTTGCCCAAATCACCCGTGTGGAACCAACCCTCGACAAAGGCTGATGCAGTCGCCTCTGGCTTATTCCAATACCCTACCGCATTCGCAGGGGACTTCATACAGACTTCACCGATCTCATTGGCTGGCAGTGAAGTGCCTTTGGAATCGATGATCTTGAACTGAGTCACCGCAGGAACCGCGCGACCCGTACTCGATGGATTGGCCAAATAAAGAACACCGCTATTGAACGCGCCCAGCGCATTCGTTTCCGTCAACCCGTACCCTAAGCCCGGAGAGGATCGCTTAAAGGTTTTGGCGAGCTTCTCGACATGATCCGCCGGTCTTGCCGCACCGCCGGCGTAGACTTCTGCGAGTGACGACAAATCTCGCGTTGTGGTCTGGGCGGCCCGCTGTAATTCTGCAGACATCGTCGGCACACCGGTCATCCAGTTGATCCGTTCCAATTCGATCAGCCGCATGGCTTCTTCGACATCCCACTTATACATAATAATGAGCTTGCGACCGGGCAATATCGACAACATAAATGCCGAGTGACTCGCAGTACAGTGGAACAAAGGAACCGTTAATAAACCGACTGGCTGCGAGTTCCCCGCCGAACCAGACGGCGCGAGTTCTGGCACCTGCTTCGAGGCCACGCCCATCAAAAGCCAGCTGTAAAGTGCCGACAGAACGCCTCGGTGGGTCGATAAGACGCCTTTTGGATGACCGGTAGAGCCTGACGTGTACAAAATCGTTGCGTTGTCATCGGGGTCCACTGTGGGCTTAACCCAGTCGAGGCTTTGTCCGGCCAGACCCCAAGCTTGGACAGTTGGCGCCCCAATGAGCGCAGCCGCCTCTTCGTCGGTCGCAATAATACTCAGTGCATACTTATCGATCAGTGGTGTTAATCGTTGCACGCGCTCAGCGTCTGCGACAACCCACTTCGCACCTGAGTCATCAATCGCGTAATCGAGCTCATCTGTCGTCCACCAACCATTCATGGGGACGGCGACAGCACCCATCGAAACCGCTGCGATAAAGGCGATAATCCACTCAGGATTATTGCGCGAGACAATCGCAATCCGGTCACCATGCACCACACCTTCGGCGGCAAGCTTGGCGGCCAGTCCGAGCGCCAGTTCGAGCGTTTCGAGATAAGTGAGACGCTGCTCCTGATACACCAAAAATTCAGCGTCACCATGCTTGCGCATAAAATCAAAGTAGTCGCCTAAATTGGCGGGGATTGATGCATATACGGGATAGTCATAACCACGCAAAACGGCTTGTGACAGCTCGAATGGCGCACCAGGCTCGGTCAGACGAGCAACCGCCGCATCGAGCGATTCAATCACTGCCGGTATCGACACCTCTGACATGCTAGTAGCCGCCTTTTACTGCGAACCGATCTAAGTGGTAATGAAAGTCGCCCAATGTGTGCTCTAAGACTCGAGCACGTTTAATGAAAAAACCGATGTCGTATTCATCGGTCATGCCGATACCACCATGCATCTGAATACCTTCATTGGTCGCTCGCTGCGATATTTGCGCGACTTTTGCCTTCGCAGCGCTCGCCAAACCACCTAGCTCGTCGCCCGAATCCACGGCGCGAAGTGCCTGCAAAACAATCGAGCGGCACAGTTCCAATTCGGCAAATAAGTCGGCTGCTCGATGCTGAAGACCCTGAAAGCTGCCGATCACCTTGCCGAATTGTTTGCGCTCACGCAAATACGCGACGGTGCGCTCAAAAGCCTCGGTCGACAAGCCCAACAGCTCCGCTGCAAGACCAATATGAATTTGATCAAGCGCTCGAGTCAGCCCCTTGCCATTCATTGCTGCGGGATTGAGTTGAGCGTCCTTACCGCACGTCGTATTTACCACGACGGTTCCACTGCTTCGCGCATCTACCATCGATTGTGCCTGCACACTGACATCGGCAGCACTCATAATAAAGCCCTGAAAACCGTCACTGTCTCTGCCCACCACCAGGAAGGCATCGGCCGCTATCGCATCGAGAACCTGGCGCTTTTCGACTTGCACTGTAAATCCATCTGGCGCGGTCGTTACCGACTGCGACAGCTGATCTAAGTCGAAGAAAGTGCCCTCTTGAATAGCGAGCGTCATCACCACTTCACCAGACGCAATTTTTGGCAGCCACTCTTGCTTCTGTGCCTCGGTACCGCACTGTTCCAACAGACTCCCCGCCATTAATACGGTGCTGTTAAACGGCGACACAGAAAGATGTTTTCCCATTTGCTCGAGCACCAAGCCAAGACCCGTAAAACCGTAACTCAGGCCACCGTATTGCTCATCAATCGCTATACCGCACCAGCCCATCTCTGCGATTGATTCCCACAGCGCGCGGTCAAAGCCTGATGCTGTAGGGTTATCTCGGTGAGCTCGAAACGCGCTCACATTGGCCGATTCCGCTAAAAATCCCGCCGCTGAATCACGCAGCATGATCTCTTCTTCATTGAGTACGAGTGTCATAACGGCTCCTTATGCGTCTGGCAAACCAAGCACACGCTTGGCCACAATGTTGAGTTGCACTTCCGAAGTGCCGCCTTCGATCGAGTTTCCTTTTGATCGTAACCAAGCCCGCGCCATTTCACCCCCTCGATACTCATCGCCATCCCAACCGAGGGCCTGCTCACCTTCAACCGAAAGTACGAGCTCGTTCCGGCGCTTGTTCAACTCAGTACCGTAGTATTTAAAAATGGACGAAGCCGGCCCCAAACCCTGCCCTGCTTTCGCTTCGTCTTTAACGCGCTCCATGGTGGCCGTAAATGCTTGAGTATCCAGCTGATACTGAGCAATAACGGATCGCAACGTACCGGCTCGCAATCTGCCGCTCGCATCGGTACCTAAAACTTGAGCCGCGCGTTGACCTATGGTTTTCTTACTGGTCGAAGTACCAAACGCCGAGATCATTTCACGTTCGTGAGTCAACAGATACTTCGCGATGGTCCAGCCCTTACCGACTTCACCCACCACGTTTTTCTTCAACGCTGTGGCATTGTCAAAAAATGTCTCGCAAAAAGGCGACGAGCCGCTGATTAGTTTGATGGGCTTCACCGTCACGCCGGGGCTCGCCATGTCAAACAGCACGAAACTAATACCTTCATGCTTGGATCCAGAATTATCTGTACGAACCAAACAGAAGATCCAGTCGGCCTTATCTGCGTAAGAGGTCCAAATCTTTTGCCCATTGATCAGGTAATGATCGCCCTTATCTTCTGCTTTGGTTGCCAAAGACGCCAAGTCCGACCCAGCATTGGGTTCGGAATAGCCCTGACACCAGCGGATCTCACCACGTGCAATGGGCGGTAAATGTTCGAGCTTTTGGCTCTCGTTACCAAAGTGGAGCAGTGCTGGACCAAGCATGGATATGCCAAAGCTGTCGAGCGGTGATCGCGCACCGATCAGAGCCATTTCTTCACGTAAAACTTTGACTTCTGCTTTCGATAAACCCGCGCCACCATAAGCCACCGGCCACTCGGGCACAGTCCACCCACGCGAGGCCATGCGCTCGCACCAGACCACCTGATCTGGGTGCGAAATTTCGGGCTTACGCCCGCCGTTGTATATGTCTTCAAACCCGCGAATAGGGGTGCGCATAGACTCTGGGCAATTGGCCTGAAGCCAGTCCCGAGTCTCCTCACGAAAGCTGCTTAGATCTGTCACTCTTCTCTCCTTGCTCGGTCTGAGCACGCACGAATTGATAGCAAACCACGAATTTGAACATACAGTATGTTTGGAGCACGCTCAAGTATTTTCCCGCGGGAGTGACAACTTTTGCTAAGGCCCCACAGGGCTTAAATAGAGTGTAACTTAGGACCTGAAATTAGGACTCAGAAAAATCGCTGCACAGAAACTGTGCCTTGCCTACAGCGACAGGTTTGGCGGGATCACGCTGCCAGGCACGAACCTGCACCGCGGTGAGATTCTTGCCTTCGCGGAGTGTCTCACAGGTGCAAAACACAGTGTCGAGCCGGGCGGCACTCAAATAATCAATGGCAAAATCTATCAGCTTCGGGTAGCGCGCTATGGTCATGGTACTCAGCAAATGAACTGCAGCGGCGAGCTCCATGAAACCACTCAGCGCCCCTCCGTGCATTGCAGGCAGGGTTGGATTGCCCATGTGAAGCTCGTTGGCGTCTAGCCGGAACAGGATTGGCGCCGAACCATCCTCGGCGACTTGGGCGCATACACCCATCATTTGCGCATACGGAATGAAGTCTAGAAGTTGCTGCGGTTGACGTTGCTCAGGTGGCAAACTCAGAAGATTCTGTAAGGTCATTGGCGCGCCTTATCGATGGCATCTAACTGACTCATAATGTGGGCCTCAGCGAGTGCCAATACGTCGTCGCTGAGTCGCACAAAATTACCCACCGCTACCGCGATCTGAACGTCATTTTGAGTCACTACCCCTTTGGCAAATAAAATATTGCGCGTCAGGTGAACAATCTCGCCTCGCGCAACCAAGAGGTCGCTGCTATTCGCCATTCTTAAATGATCGACCCTTAGATCAATCGTTGGCGCAAATCCCATACGATTGAGGGAAACGCTGGCGGCGATACCCAAAGCTGAATCTAGCAAAGTAGTAATAGGACCCGAGTGCAGAGCACCAGACATGGGATCCCCGATCAACTGGGACGTTGGCGCCAAACTCATCTCAGCCCAACCTACGCCACATCCCACCATATCGATATTTAAAGCGGAGAAGTGTCCCTCGGAACGGCGACCCATCATCAACCGCAAAAATTTCTGATGCGTCTCAGGCAGATTCGATTCTAATTGTGATTCCTGATAGCTCACTGGGATTCTTTAAACAGTTCTCGGCCGATCAACATTCGACGAATTTCGCTAGTACCGGCGCCAATCTCATACAGCTTTGCATCTCGCAACAAGCGCCCAGTGGCATACTCATTAATGTATCCATTACCACCGAGTAATTGAATGGCGTCGAGCGCCATCTGCGTTGCGCGCTCTGCGGTGTATAAAATCACCCCTGCAGCATCCTTGCGGGACTCCTCGCCACGGTCCAGCGACTGAGCAACACTGTATAAGTAAGCACGAGAGGCACTCAAACCCACATACATATCGGCTACTTTGCCCTGTACCAACTGAAACTCGCCAATGGATTGGCCAAATTGCTTGCGATCATGGATGTAAGGCAAAACGATATCCAGACAGGCCTGCATGATACCAACCGGACCACCCGACAGAACCGCGCGTTCGTAATCCAGACCCGACATGAGCACCTTGACGCCTTGACCGACCGTGCCCAATACATTCGATTCATGCACCCGACACCCCTCGAAGACCAACTCGCAGGTATTAGACCCTCTCATCCCGAGCTTATCGAGCTTTTGTGCTTGACTGAAACCCTCGCTATCGCGCTCGACGATAAAAGCGGTAATTCCTTTTGAACCAGCGTCCGGATCGGTCTTGGCGTAGATCACATAAACATGAGCGTCAGGACCGTTAGTGATCCACATTTTATTGCCATCGAGCACATAGTACTCGCCCTCTTTTCGAGCACGTAAACTCATACTCACAACATCAGAACCGGCTCCGGGTTCCGACATAGCGAGCGCACCAATGTGCTCGCCGCTGCAAAGTTTTGGAAGATACTGCTGTTTTTGCTCTTCGGTACCGTTCTTCGCGATCTGATTCACGCACAAGTTAGAGTGAGCACCATAGGACAAACCCACCGATGCGGACGCCCGAGAAATTTCTTCCATCGCAATGCAGTGCGCCAGGTAACCCATCCCGCTGCCACCGTAACGCTCATCGACGGTAATACCGAGCAACCCTAAATCACCCAGCTTGCGCCACAAATCCATTGGAAAAGCGTTACTGGAATCAATCTCAGCCGCCCTTGGCGCGATCTCCACCGCTGCAAATTGCGCCACCATATCCCGAAGTGCATTGAGCTCTTGATCGAGACCAAAATTTAGACTGGGGTAATGCATCATGTGTTATTTCTCTCTATCGCTACCACCGCTCACAGCGATCACTGCGCTTTGCAGTAGTGTCCTAAACATCGTCATCCGAATACCTTAAGCGTCGCTTTTACTCTGGCTGTTCGCCGCAAATGCGGCAAGCTGCTCTGGCGTCGCCTCGGTTTGATAACGCTCCTTCCATTCACTAAAAGGCATACCGTACACTGTTTCGCGCGCGGCTTCATAGCTAATACTGAGCCCCTGCTCAGTGGCTGCTGCGACATACCACTTCGCCAAACAATTTCGGCAAAAATGTGCCAAATTCATTAGCTCAATATTCTGCACCTCTTTATGGCTATCTAAATGCTCTAACAACCGACGGAACACCGCCGCTTCAATCTGCACTTTTTGATCCATGCTGAATCTCCTTTTTTTGTTCCGCGAACGCATCACTC
>DOVB01000133.1 GCA_003520285.1 Halieaceae bacterium | reverse complement strand
GCCACAAACACCAGATCTGCATTGATACCATTAGAAATATAGGTTTTAGACCCATTCAGGACCCAGTGATCCTGATGCTCTACCGCCGATGTCCGCATACCGGCCAAATCGCTTCCTGCATCGGGTTCGGTCATCGCAATCGCCATGATGCACTCACCTCGAACGGCTTTTGGAAGGAATCGCTGACGCTGCTCCTCATTGCCAAATCTGGTGAGATAGGGGCCTACCAAGCGGGAATGCAGCGTATTGTACCAATCACCGCAGCGGGCATACGCAGTCTCTTCAATGATCACCTGCTCGAATCGGAAATCTTCGTCTCCCATCCCGCCATACTGTTCGTCGGGCCACACCATCAGAAATCCTTGTGCGCCAGCGGCTTCAAAGGCGCTACGATCTACTCGCCCTTGCTCCCGCCAGGTCTCCATATGAGGCACAATCTCGGATGCTAGGAATTTGCGATAAGCGTCTCTAAACATCGCTTGTTCTTCAGTAAATGATCTCGGTAACATGCGCTTGCACTCCGTCAGTCAATACAATGAAACAGTACGGAACGATAAGAGACCCACCTTGTGGCTGCAATGACACATAAATACATGTAAATTGACAGTATCTAACAAAAACACGTCGCGAGGCGACCACCATGCAGCGCAAACTCTCTATACCCGTTGAATTCGTTCATGCGACACTGGCCAACACTGCCCGGGCGGGAATAGATGCCAATCAACTTCTCATTACCAATCGAATTTCGCCGCGACTGCTTCTCGAAACCAATGCGCGAATCTCGATGGAGCGATTTGCTGACTTGCAAGCACACACCATGGTCGCCATGAACGATGAAAGCCTTGGATATCACCTACAGCCGCTCCCGCTCGGTACGTGGGAAATGATGTGTCACGCTACCTTATCGGCGCAGACTTTACTGCAAGCCTTGCAACGATTCTGCCGTTTCTACCAGCTGTTCGGACTCAAACTTCGGGTCGACACCCGCAGTAGTCAACGCCAAATCACAGTGAGTATTGACTCTGAAACCCTGTCTCAGATGAACAGTGAGTACCTTGCGCATTCATTGCTCTTTCACTGTCACCGTTATTTGAGCTGGCTGGGAAATGCCTTCGTCCCAATTCACAGTGCCACCCTGAATGCGCCACAGCGATTTTCACAACAGGACTATCACCGAATGTTTTTGGGCGCACCTGTTCGCTTTTCCGACCAAGCAGAACTTAGGCTGAACCGGCGCTCTTTGATGGGTGGCATTGAACAAAATGAGCTTTCACTGCGACACTATCTGCGCCACCCTATGCTGATGATGCTCACCCAAAGTCACACGGCCAGTGGCTGGGCTGGTCGCGTTTACACAATTCTCCGGCGACAAATTAACGCACCGCAGGAACTCAATGCAGTGGCCGATGAGCTAGAGATTCATCCTCAAACACTGCGCCGGCGCCTCGACGCAGAAGGCACCTCATTCAGCGAGATACGAGCCTTCATGCGTCGTGATTTCGCCCTCCACCTGCTCGGCAAGCAGGGCTTATCCATCGAAGAAATCGCCTATCGCACAGGGTTTTCTGAGTCGAGCGCGTTCATCCGAGCCTTTAAAACCTGGACCGGCGTCACGCCCTATACGTATCGCAAGGGCCTCTGACGCTACTGCGCGTTAGCGACAGCCAGTGTGTCCTGCAAAGTGCGTTTTACAAACTTACCGTTGGCATTACGCGGCAAAGGATCCTGTACAAACCAGATATATTTAGGTGCCTTAAAAGCAGCCAGTTGCTGTTTTACGTGGTCTCTCAGAGCATCGGCGCTCACACTTTTGCCGGGGCGCAGATACACCGCAGCGCCCACCTCTTCTCCCAGTCGATCATCTGGAACCGAGAACACTGCACATTCAGCGACGGCATCATGAGAGAAAACTGCATTCTCGACTTCCGCGCAGTAAACGTTCTCACCCCCACGAATTACCATGTCTTTGGCTCGATCAACTAAAAAGATACAGCCGTCCTCATCGATATAAGCCACGTCTCCAGTGTGCAACCATCCGTCGGTCAGCGACTCTGCGGTGGCCTCGGGGCGATTTAAGTACCCCTTAATCACATTTGAACCCCGAACCCAAAGCTCCCCGATCTCACCGACACCGAGGGGCTGACCGTCGGCATTGACGCACTGAGCCTCAAGCGTGGGGACAGCACGACCACAGCTCGCTGGTTTATTCACAAAAAATTCGGCACCGAGAGAACTGATGATCCCCGACGTCTCTGTCATTCCATAACCCGTATTCGGCTTTGCTGACGCCATCTCTTGGTCAATCTTGTGAACCAGATCGGGCTGCAGGGCCGCCCCGCCACCACCCATCGACTGCAAACTGCTCAGATCATAATTGTGAAAGTCTGGATGCAGGATAATCTCGCGTGACATCATCGGCACAGCGCTCAAAGCGGTCACTTTCTCTCGCTCAATCAGCTGCATCGCCTCGACGACATCCCACTTGTACATGTGAACCAATGTACCGCCCGCCAGGGTGGCGAGATAGGCCACACAATTATTGGCTGTCACGTGAAACAAGGGAGTCGCGACCAAAGCCACCGGCGGCGATGCCGCAGCGCCCGATTCAGCACCCGCCAGGCGACGAAGCCCCTCTGCCTGAACACCGGTCATGAAAACCAAGTTGAGCACGTTAGCAATACAGCTTCGGTGTGTCAGCTGAGCGCCTTTGGGTTTACCTGTGGTACCGGAAGTATAGAAAATACAGGCGTCTTGATCTGGTTCGATCTCTGCGTCGGGCCAAACTGAGTCACACTGCAGCACTTCCTCGAAAGGGACCACACCCGCCTGATCCACTGGCAGACGCACTCCCACCAAAGTGACTTCTTCGAATCGATCAGCAATAGCTTGAAACCGGGCCAGACGCTCCTGGTCAAGAAAGAGTACTGTGGGCTTCGCGTCCTCTAAGGCATACGCCATTTCTTCTTCGACCCACCACGCATTCATGCCGACAACACTCGCGCCCATCGACACAGCAGCCCAGTAAATCAGCATCCATTCTGGATAATTGCGCATCGCAATTGCAATCCGGTCACCTGACTTAACGCCATTCTGTGCTAAAAACTGAGCGATTGATCGAGTCTGCTCATGTGCCTGCGCGTAGCTGATGCGCTCACCTTGATACACCAAATAGTCTCTTGCGCCATGGCCCTCGGTAGATTGCCAAAAAGCCCGCAAATTAGGAGGTGCCGCTTTATAATCTCTTTGTTCGACACCATGAATAACGCGTCGCGTTATCTCAAACGGCCCGCCCGGACCAGTCCACTCATCCCACACTACAGCTAAGGTATCAAACACGACAGACTCCTTTCATTATTTTCGAAGAGGATAGCTTTGGAGGATAGCGCGTGCAATGCCAATCGAAAAGAATCGGCCCGAACACTTTACTTTTGCCTGTCAGACGGTGCTAAACTTCGGACCAAAATCGTGACTATCAAGGATCCGATATGGGACATCAAGACATCAACACCGAGCGTTTAGCGAACTATCTTGCACAGCATATTGAGGGTATCGGGTCAGATCTATCGGCCGAGAAATTTGCGGGCGGCCAATCGAATCCAACGTTTAAGTTGACCAGTAATGGCGTTGACTATGTTCTGCGTCGCAAACCCCAAGGCGAGCTGCTTGCGTCTGCCCATGCCGTAGACCGAGAGTTTCGAGTGATCACGGCGCTCCAGAATACCGAGGTGCCGGTACCAAAAACTTATGTGCTATGTGAAGAAGATAGCGTCATTGGGTCTATGTTCTACGTTATGGAATACATGGAAGGTCGAATCCTGTGGGATCCCATTTTGCCAGAAGTACAAAGCGCAAGTGAGCGAGCCGCTATTTACGATGCGATGAACGCCACACTCGCCGCTCTGCATAACGTTGACGTAGAGGCAGTCGGTTTATCGGACTACGGTCGGCCGGGCAATTATTTCGAGCGCCAAGTGACTCGGTGGAGTAAACAATACCGAGCGTCAGAGATCGACTCTATTCCTGACATGGAGACTCTGATGCGCTACTTGGCGGCCAATATGCCACCAGACGATGGTTGCGTCTCGTTAGTACACGGCGACTACCGCCTTGATAACATGATGTTCCATTCGACTGAGCCACGAGTCATCGCGCTACTGGACTGGGAATTATCGACGCTGGGACATCCCCTTGCCGATCTTGCCAACCAGTGTATGGCATGGATGCTTCCATCACAGGGCAGTATGCGAGGACTCAGTGATATCAACCGGGCCGAGTGGGGCATCCCTAGCAATGAGGAATATATCGCGCAGTACTGTAAACGCACTGGCAGAACCGAGATCGAGCACTGGAACTTCTACCTGATATTTTCTCTGTTCCGGCTTGCAGCCATCGTACAAGGCATTCGAAAACGCGCTCAGATCGGCACCGCATCAAGCGATGAAGCCGACACTCGTGGCGAATTGGTCTACCCTCTCGCCGCCATGGCGGTTAATCTGATCCCCTGACCTAAGCCGCGCGCACGACTTTAGGAGCGGGCCGGCGTCGCGCGCTCTTCGGTCGTGGAGCCACCAACTTGGGTTGCAGATCGCCACTTTCAAAGCGCTCTAGAATGAGTTCCATCCGCCGTGATATCTGGGTACATATCCGAATAGTATCCACGTGCGGATACGTCGCCATCTCTCCCGCCTTCATGAGATCGAGCAACTCCTGCTCGGACAAATGCGACAATAACTTTGACGGACTGCGCCATTGAAAGCGAGGCACAATATTGACGTCGCCACTATAGTCTTGATCGATCAAGCTGTGCACACCATTCACTAAAAGATTCAAACGAGGCCAACGATCGCCTTCTTTCTGAACGATTCCGCGGTAAAAATTCAAGACTTCACGCGACATCCCGATGCCGAGTTCTCCGAAGGCTTTCCGCAGGCGCGAGCGATTCTCTGGCCCGCGCAACTTCAAAAATGGCGTCACTAAGGGATTGATCATACTGACGATAAAATGATTAGTGCTATACAGTCGAGACAGGCGTTTCGCAGGCAAGTCATCCGCAATTGAGCCATCGACCCAGCGCCGAGACGGGAGGTAAGGTTGCGCCTCGCCATGCATATTTTTTGCCATTAGCATCACCGGAGGGAATACCCCGGGCACAGCGCAGGAGGCCTCGACAGCTGATCGTACGAATATATTGGGAGAGGTAATCGCATTGAGTAATCGTGAACGCTGATGGGGCTCAGCGGGTGCTACCGTGATACTGATCTGGCGGCCGGTGAGCTCATAAGCTTCTTGGAACGTCAGATCGGGAATTAATCGTGCGATAATTTCTCGCAGCTCGACCACTTCGATACTACCCGTTCCACCGAACAATCTAGCGAACACCCCCGCCTCTCGCTCTGCCTCTGAACGCATAAGATTGGGATCATAAAATTGTTGTAAGGCATCGTCACGATGCGTGCCAATAACCCCTGCGACCAATGAGCCGGCACTAGAACCGGAAATAACTCGAGGCAAAATCTGCTGCTCGAGGAGTGTTTTGACCACCCCCATGTGGTAAAAACCTAACACACCACCACCACTTAACATGAGCGCAGAGCGACCGTAGCAGATATTGGCGCGATAGAAGAAGTCGAGTTTTTGCTCTATCGTAATCACCGAGTTATCGAGTTCGGCGAGTGTCGTGAGCGACTCACTGATCTCGTCGATATACTGCTCGATCAGTGTTTTGGTGCCTATTTTAGAGCGCTGATAGAGTGTATTCCGGCCCATGCCACCCATGTTGCCATGGATACCCTCATTGAGGGTAAAGAGTAAACCCTGATAATCACGTTTCACTCGCAGCTCCCGCAAACGGTCGAGCCGCAGGCGAATTTGTGCGTAGTCGTAGGAGCTGGACTGGTCCCTTTGTCGCCAGCGAAGCGCGCCACTGAGCTCATCGTGTTGAGATGCAGCTTGCCGCCAAACCTCGTAAGAATCAGCAGTCTCTAATTCGGCTGTTAATCGTCTCAATTCGGATTTGCGCGACATAGATTTTACCTCTAATCTGCTCGTGATTCGTCTCTGGCTGCTGTTTTGTAGGCATCGACTAGGTGCCGTTTGTAAAGCTTACCATTATCCATTCGCGGCAGCTTCTGCATAAAATCGATCGTTCTGGGCACTTTGATATTAGAGACCCGTTCCCTGAGCCATTCGACCAGTTCAATCGCCACCTCATCGGTGGCATCGACCCAATTTTGCGGTTCGACAACGGCATGAACACGTTCCCCAAACTCGTCGCACGGAATTCCAAATACTGCTACGTCGGCAATGGCGGGATGATTAATCAGAAGGTTTTCAATCTCTTGTGGATAGATATTGACGCCACCTGAGATGATCGTGAAATGCTTCCGGTCAGTCAGATACAAATAGCCTTCGGCATCGACATAACCGACATCACCCGTTGTCGCTAAATTATTCGATAAATACGCCTCGGCTGTTTTCTCGGGTTCCTTGTAATACTCGAACATCGAGCCCAACTGGCCCGTGGCCTCAAAATAAACTGTACCTACGTCTCCAGTAGCACACTCGACACCGTCATCATCCAGAATCCGAATCTTGCCTACAATCGGCAAACCCACCGAACCTTTGTGACTCAGCCATTGTGGTGAGGATATCAGCGTCGCGCCGATACTCTCACTGGCAGCGTAATACTCATAAATAATAGGGCCCCACCACTCGATCATTTGCTCTTTTACTTCAATGGGACAGGGTGCTGCAGCATGCACTGCAAATCGGTGTGACGAGAGGTCGTAGCGCGCTCTCACCTCGGGCGGGAGTTTGAGCATACGAACGAACATGATCGGTACCCACTGGCTATGTGTCACTCGGTAGGCTTCGATTGCTGCCAGAGAGGCCTGGGTCTCGAATTTTTCCATCACCACCACGGTTCCAGCGAGATCGTGGGTCATCATGCAATAGTGCAAGGGTGCCGCGTGATACAGGGGTGCGGGACTCAGATACACCGTTTCTTCTCCGAAACCAAAGGCGGCGCCAAATGTGGGGCTCAGAGCGTGTGGCGAATCAAATGCGGTATCGGCGGGCGTGGTCAGTATGCCCTTAGGCTTGCCCGTAGTCCCCGAGGAGTAAAGCATTGCAGAACCTTTCTGCTGATCATCAATCGCGGTGTCGGGCATCTGATAAATCAGTTCTTCCCACGATGCATAGCCCTCCGCGATACCATCAACCATGTAACGTCGGAGCTGACCCATCCGCTCCGAGGGCAAACCTTCTGCCACTGCCGCCAAACTATGGCCGAGGATCAGGACTTTTGCCTCACTGTTATCGAGGATGTACGCTATTTCATCGGCTTTCAAATGGGTGCTAATGGGCGTGAATATGACGCCGCTCCGATAGGCTCCCCAACAAATCTCAAGAAAATGCGCGCTATTTTCCATCATCAGGGCAATGTGATCTCCCGCGTGCACGCCCAGTGTACGCAATGCCTGCGCGACCTGATTAGAGTGCCGATCGAGCTCTTCATAGGTCGTAATCGCGCCCGTTGACGCCATGATAATGGCTGCCTTGTGAGGCGTTGTAGCCGCTGTTATTGAAATATGGGGCATATCGTTTTCTCCTTATTTTCCACTCCGAGTCTACTCCCAACACCGCGCTGGCAAAAGATGTAAAACGATTCGGACACCACTGGGCAGAAGACCACGCTTCTGATAACGTCTGCACATCTCTTCATTGACTGACAGCGTATG
>DOVB01000074.1 GCA_003520285.1 Halieaceae bacterium | reverse complement strand
GATTATCAGTACGAGAGTGAAATTGACATCCAAGATGGTGGCTCAGCTAACCCCTCTTACGCGCCACTTGCTGCCGTCGGTGCTGAAAGCAGAGAGATGAACGTTGTTAACGCTGCGGCGGGAATCGACATTAATGGCTGGGAGCTCGGTTTTTGGGGACGTAACCTGTTTAACGATGAATACCTGATCACCAACTTCCCATCTGTTGCGCAGGCTGGCAGCTTTAATGGTTATCCAAGCCAACCAAGAACGTTTGGTATGACGCTCAGAAAGAACTTTTAATCGCACGGCTGCAGCAACCGCTGCAGATCTTCTACATGCTGTCTGGGGTGGGTTTTAAATCCCCCCAGCAGCACATCTCTTTGCTTAAGCCACACTTTATAGTCCTCTGGCATCACGTCTTGCAGCGTTGCCTCAAGGTCTCCAACTGCGAGCTCTACCGCGTTTGATCGCGATGCAATTGGTGCTAACCAGGCTTGCACGCCACCGGCAAAGTAACGGCTAGCGACTGTTCTTAAAATCGTCTGTTTGTCGGTATAAAAGTGATTGCAAGGCTCTTGCCAATAGGGGCTTGAGTGCATCAAATTCCGCCAGTCTAAAAAGTATCTTTGGGTTAATTCCGCTGCAGTGATGAGGGTGCCGCCATCGCCCGCTCGAAGCTGATTGAGACGGGCTTCAAACAGCATGCCGTCTGCTTCGTAGTTGCCATTGAGCCAGCGTTGTACTGATACATTCAGTGCTTCAATGGTGGATAAAAGGTCGCTGCTGGTATTGCCGCTGGGATAGTCCTCGCTAATTGATTGCACCTGCCAGAATGCATGCCACTCAGGACCCGCTAGCACGGCATTAAAGATTCGTGCTGGGAGTTGTCGACGCTTGAGTGTTGTGGCTAGTTCCAAGGCGCTGATAAGTTCCTCGCTACCAGCTTCCGCTTGAAGCTGCGCGATACAATCGGGTGCGAGTTGCAAAAACTCAAGTTCAAGTAACAGTCGCTGCGAGGGCGGGGCAAGTTTACCGAGGCTAGAGTTGCGTTTGCCAACGGTAATCTGCAGGGCGCAACCACTCAAGGAGAGAAAATCAAGCCCATCAACGCTGAGATCAGCCAGAGCAATTTGCAGTTGCTCTGGCCTAGGCTTGCTCCAAGAAGACTCGGAGAGAGACGTCCCGTTGACCTCGGCATCAAGCGTGCGTGCGAGTCGACTCTGATAGTCTAGCAGGAGGGTCTCAGGGGAGTAGGGGCTGCACCCTGCGATCGCCAGGAACAAGAACATTGCTGAGCCCCGAAGGGCAAACCCGAGTGGCATTATGATGTCGAACTACGCTCGTGATCCTAGCTCAACAGTTCGGCCATGCGCGTTCGAAACTGTGTGAGATGCGCGGCTGACTCGGGGATTTTTTCGCGGACCCAGCCGGCAAAGTTAAGCGCGACATAAAGGTCAATATCTGCGAGAGTCACTGAATCGCCGACTAAGAATTCTCGATTGGCAAGTGCTTCATCGATCAATTCCCACGCGTTATGCAGGCGCAATCTGCCGCGCTCAACCAGGTCTGGCAGCTGCTCGATCGCGAGTGGCCCTGGTAACGCGCGCCCAACAAAGTTGGGATTACCATTTCGCAGCATATCGGCAATGGCACTGTAGATCGCCATATAAATGCGGTGGTCCCACTCCAATACCAAGGCCTTATCCATTGAGGTGGTCCCCATCAGCGGATGCTCTGGGAACTCGTTCTCAAGGTACTGACAAATTGCGATGACTTCGGTCAGACGCTGGCCTGACTCGAGAATCAGACAGGGCACGGTGCAGCTGGGATTAATGGCTCGGTAGCTGGGCTGCAACTGTTCTAGCGTACCCAAGTCAATTTGGGTCGTTGGCAGTTCAATCTTTTTCAGTTTAAGAAAGTAGACCAATCGTTGTGGGTTCGGTGCAGGATCATAGCTGTAAAGATGCATAGGGATAACCAGTAAGCGGCAGAGGAATTGTAGTTTGCCGAAATTAACCCTGACAGACAACTTTCTTGGTTTTTAATGATGAATATTGTCGCTATAATGCCGCCTTTAACGGAAAGGAAAACTACCATGCTGAAAACGACTCTGATCGCCCTTGCCCTCACGATAGCCGGTTCAACAGCTGCTTGGGCTCTGTCAGATAAACAGCGCGCTGCGATAGAAGCGCGAATTGCGCCGGTCGGTGAGGTCTGCCTTTTGGGTGACAGCAGCTGTGGTGGTGCCGTTGCGGTAGCCAATGCGGCGCCACGATCGGGTGAAGAGGTCTATAATTCAGCGTGTATGGCATGCCACGTCAGTGGTGCTGGTGGCGCTCCGATTGTGGGTGATATCGCGGCGTGGCAACCTCGTATCGCCGCTGGTATGGCTGCGCTCTACGATAGTGGTGTCAACGGAGTTCCTGGCACGAGCATGATGGCCAAAGGCGGCTGCATGTCTTGCTCAGACGAGGAAATCAACGGTGCCGTTGATTTCATGGTAGCAGGTAGCCAATAAACTAAACTGGCGGAGTGGGCACAGGTTGCGCGTGCTCCGTCTGTTTACCCCAGCAAGTTGCGCAGCCCGGTTAGGGTTGCACTCCCTCGAATCACATTGTTTTCTTCTGAACGCTCCTCATTGTCGTAGCGCTCTAACAGCTCGTCGGGCATCTCGTCTAGGAATCTGCTGGGCTCACAGCTCATGGTCTCACCGAACAGGCGTCTTTTCCGAGCATAACTGATCGTTAGAGTTTCTTTCGCTCGGGTAATTCCAACGTAAGCTAATCGGCGCTCCTCTTCAATGGTATCCGCCTCGATACTATTGCGATGAGGCAGAATATTTTCTTCGCACCCGATCAAGTAAACGTGCGGAAATTCCAAGCCTTTTGCGGCGTGCAGGGTCATCAGTTGGACGCTGTCGGGTCCCGATCGGTCTTCTTCTTGCTGCTCCATCAAATCGCGCAACATGAGTTTTGCAATGGCTTCTTCAAGCGAGGCGTCTTGATCTTCTATGACTTTATCGAGGCTTGCTATCAGGAATTCAATATTGCCCATTCGGCGCGCTGCCACATCATCATTTGAGCTGGTTAACGCTAAGTGTCCCCGATAGTCGAGCTCATCGATCATATCGCGAATGGGTTTAGCATCACTGGCTTCGCAGCAAATACGCGACCAGTGATCGAGCCATTTCGAGAACTCTGAGAGTGCGGATTGGGCAGCAGTCCCCAAGCCGTCAATGAGATGAGCACATCGAGCGGCCTCTTTCAGTCCAATATGGTGGGTGTGAGCATAGTCGCCGACCGCTTCCAGCGTTACTGCCCCAATCTTTCGTTTGGGGACGTTACAAATACGCAAGAAAGCGTTGTCGTCGTCGGGATTAACGAGCAGCCGGAGATAACAGAGGATATCCTTGATCTCAGCTCGAGCAAAAAACGAAGTACCGCCACTCAGCTGATACGGGATTCGGAACCGCTGGAGTTCAAGCTCTAAGACCTTGGCTTGATGATTGCCTCGATACAGAATTGCATAGCACCCATACTGAAGCCCTCGGCGCATTTTGTGGTCGATGATCTCAGCAACCACTTGTTCTGCTTCGGCGTACTCGTCGGCGGCGGATTGCACGCGAACTTTATCGCCCCGATCAAGTTCGCTCCAAAGCGCTTTCTCGTACACGTGCGGGTTATTTGCAATCACGCTGTTAGCGCACTGTAAAATAGTCGCGGTAGAGCGATAGTTTTGTTCTAGTTTGATCACTTTAAGATGCGGGTAGTCTTCTCCGAGGGTCACCAGATTTTCGGGTTTGGCGCCACGCCATGCGTAGATGGACTGGTCATCGTCGCCAACTACGGTGAGATTGGAGTTGGTGCCCATCAGGTGCTGAATGAGCTCGTATTGGCTTCCGTTGGTGTCTTGATACTCGTCAACGAGCAAATACCTGACTCGATTTTGCCACTGATCTCGGATATCAGGGTGATCCCGAAATAAGCAGTTGGGTAAAAAAATAAGATCGTCGAAGTCGAGCGAATTGTAGGCTTTAAGAGCTCTTTGGTAGCGCTCGTAACACGCGCTATTCAGCACTTCTAAAGGTGTGCTCGCTATTTTTTGAGCTTGTTCAGGGGTAACCCCCTCGGCTTTATAGCGACTGATTGC
>DOVB01000212.1 GCA_003520285.1 Halieaceae bacterium | reverse complement strand
GGTGAGAACTAATGTGGCAATGGCAATGCCGGCATCGCCATAGAGCCTTATCGCTATGACAGTAGCAATAGCCGAGGCGAGAATATTCACTAAGTTATTACCGATCAGAATCAGGCCGATTAGGCGATCGGGGCGCTCTAGTAGTTCACTCGCCCGTTCCGCGCCTCGATGTTTTTGATTCCGTAAATGTTTCAGGCGGAAACGATTTAACGACATCATGCCCGTCTCTGAAGACGAGAAAAATCCAGACAGCACGATGAGTATCAAAAGAGCCAGAAATAAGAACTCTAGGGGCGCTTCGTTCAACGCGGGTGGGTATCCTTGTGGCTTAAGGCAAAACAGTGTGCGCAAGTTTTTCGGCTGACGCAAGTCCAAACGTTCCGAAGTTTCATTCCTAAAGGATCCATTCCAGCACTAATTTCGACCCGTAATAGGCCAGCAGGATCAAAGCAAATCCAATAAGTGTCAGCTTAACCGCTGAGCGTGAACGCCATCCCAAATAGTGATGTCCCCACAACAGGCTTGCATAGATCAGCCAGGCCGAGATCGTGAACACCGTTTTGTGGGCGACGTGCTGCGCGAGCATGTCTTCTAAAAATAAGAAGCCAGACACAATCGAAAAGCTCAAAAGTAAGAATCCGATCAATAAAAGTTCGAATAACAACCGTTCCATTTTTTGCAAGGGTGGGAGCCACTGGGTGAGTCCTGAGTTGTTGTGAGCCCGAAGTCTGCGGTCTTGAATCGAGACAATAATGGCTTGCATGGCGGCCATGGCAAGTAATGCGTTGGCTGCGAGCGAACCTGCGATATGAATGATGGTGCCCGGTTGCAGCGCAACCGGTGATGCAGTATCTGGGCCTATTGCCGCAATCAAAACCGCCAGCGCTGAGAGCGGGAATAGTCCGATCAGTAAAGTTTGCAAGGGTCGCAAGGCGAGCAGCGCTAAGGTAGCCATGTTGGTCATTAAAAATGCCAGTGAAGACGTATCGACGAGTGACAGCGCACTGGAAGTTTGACTGGATACTTGAGTGCCTATTACCGTCGCGTGACTGAGTACCGCGATGACTCCAAGGAGCGCGCTGCGCTTCGATAAGCGCCCCCGATTCTGAGGGGCGAAACGTAGCTGCCACGCTGCTGCCACCAGATAGGCAAAGATCGTGAGTGCTACTAAGCCGATGTCAATCATGGGTGTGGGCGCAGACCTTAGGTTGGCGTATAATCACCCTTTGTACCCAGATCCACGCGTTTAATCAATAGGGCGTTCTCGCTCGAGAGGATTTCATGTTCCAAAGTCTGTCAGAAAGGCTGGCCGCGTCGCTCAAATCGATCACCGGTAAAGCCAAGCTCAGTGAAGATAATATCCAAGGCACCCTGCGCGAAGTTCGCATGGCCCTGTTGGAGGCTGATGTTGCATTGCCTGTCGTGAAGCTCTTTACCGAGGCTGTAAAGCAGCGCGCATTGGGGCAAGAGGTTGCGCAATCGCTCAGTCCGGGCCAAGCATTTCTGAAGATCGTTCAGTCAGAGCTCGAAGCGACCATGGGTTCGGCCAATGAGTCACTTAATTTAGCGACTCAGCCGCCAGCGGTCATTTTGGTGGCTGGTTTGCAGGGAGCGGGGAAAACGACTTCGGTGGCTAAGCTTGCTCGCCGTTTGATCGAGCATGATAAAAAAACCGTGTCGGTGGTGAGTGCCGATGTCTATCGACCGGCTGCGATCAAGCAATTAGAAACACTGGCTCTGGAAGTAGGTGCCCGTTTTATTCCGAGTGATGTTAGTGAGTCCCCTGTCGCCATCGCTCAAAATGCACTGCAGCGAGCTAAGATGCAATTCAGTGATGTGCTTATCATCGATACCGCGGGTCGACTTGCAGTTGATGATGCAATGATGTCTGAAATCCAAGCCTTACATGCTGCGATCAAGCCCATTGAAACTTTGTTTGTGGTCGATGCGATGACCGGACAGGACGCCGCGCTCACTGCCAAGGCTTTTGGGGATGCGTTACCGCTAACTGGCGTTATCCTCACCAAGGTCGATGCTGATGTCCGCGGTGGTGCAGCGCTATCGGTCCGCTCGATCACGGGTAAGCCGATTAAGTTCTTGGGCGTTGGCGAGAAGACCACAGCGCTCGATCCATTCCACCCAGACCGGATTGCTTCGCGTATTCTCGGAATGGGCGATGTGTTGTCGCTGATTGAAGAGGCTGAGCAGAAGGTCGATAAAGTCAAGGCTGAGCGACTGGCCAAAAAGATGCAGTCAGGCAAGCGTTTCGATCTGGAAGACTTCAGAGATCAGTTACAACAAATGTCGAAAATGGGTGGCATGACAGGGATGCTCGATAAGCTGCCGGGTATGGGTGCTATTGCGCAGAACGCTCAAGCCAACATGGATCCAAAGATGTTTACCCGAATGGAAGCAATGATCAACTCGATGACCCCCAAAGAGCGCCGCAATCCCGATGTCATCGTAGGATCGCGTAAGCGCCGAATTACTCTGGGTTCCGGCACGCAAGTGCAAGACTTGAATCGATTGCTCAAGCAACATAAACAGATGCAGAAGATGATGAAAAAAATGAAAGGCGGTGGGTTAGAGAGAATGATGCGAGGGATGGCCGGCAATCAGCCAAAGGGTGGCGGTTTCCCATTTCGATAGTTCGGCTAGAAAACCCCTAACTTCTTTACAATCAGGCTTTCAAAGCCGCTAATTTTTCCGTATGATACGCGCCTTTCTGGCGAAGCAGTCAGTGATGTCCCCTGCGCACATGGGTGTGGCAGGTGTATGAAGTGAACAGGAACTTATTATGGTTACAATCCGATTGGCAAGAGGCGGCGCTAAAAAGCGTCCATTTTACCACTTTACCGTTGCTGATAGCCGCAAATCTCGCAATGGCCGATTTATTGAGCGGGTCGGATTTTTCAATCCAACAGCGCGTGGCCAAGAAGAGCGTCTTCGCGTTGACTTTAGCCGTGTTGAGTACTGGCAGAGCCATGGTGCACAGGTGTCTGACCGCGTACAAAGCTTGCTAAAAGAGGCGTCAACAGCGGTTCAGGCCTAATTCTGAATGGCTGATGATCTCATCACCGTAGGGCAAGTGCTCGGAGCGCATGGGATCAAAGGGTGGGTAAGAGTGCGCTCTTACACAGAACCCGAAGAGCAGTTGTTTGAATACCAACCACTGTTCTTGAAACTGCCCTCAGGCTCGGTACTTCT
>DOVB01000113.1 GCA_003520285.1 Halieaceae bacterium | reverse complement strand
GATAGCCGACTCCGTGCCACCGTAGAGCCAAATCCCATTGGTCAGGTTTGGAGCACCCATTAGCGGATTGCCTTTGCCCTCTGTGCCATGACAGGCGACGCAGTAGATACCATATTTTTGTGCACCCGCCTCAGCAAGCTCTGGATCAGAAGTTCTGTTATTGAGCTTTAATAAATGAGCCGTCACTTCGCTGATGCCTTGATCACCGAGCACTGAGCCCCACGCTGGCATTGCAGCCTGGCGGCCAGCGACCAAGGTGTGTTTAATCGCTTCAGCAGAGTCTCCCCAGAGCCAGTCATTGTCTCGTAGATTGGGAAATCCATAGGCGCCTCTGGCATCTACACCGTGGCATTGAGCACAGTGATTACCAAATAGACGTTGTCCCATCTTCTTCACGGCGGGGTCAGTGGCGATCGTTTCTACGGATAGAGCCAGATAACGATCTCGCATTGCTCGGTGTTGCTCTTCGGCAGCGGCCACTTCCTGATCATGCTGACCTTCTTGCGTCCAATTTAGAAAGCCAGGATAGTTGCCGAGCCCTGGATAGGCCGCAAGGTAACCCAATCCCCAGACGATGGTAATCACAAACATAAAGAACCACCAAGCGGGCAGAGGATTATCATATTCCTCGATGCCGTCGTAGCTGTGGCCGGTTGTGTGACCTTCACTGTTGTCGCGTTTGCGATTTGCGAACAACAGCCAAGTGACCGCGATCAGCGTGATAGCGGTAAGAATAATGATCCAGTTGCTCCAAAAATTACTCATCGCCTTTCTCCCGCGAACTTGAAACCGCTTCTGGTTCATCTGCGAAGGGTAAGTTTGCCGCTTCGTTGAATTCTTCCGTTCGCGCTTTGCTGTATGCCCAAACACATAAGCCGAGAAATGAGCCCAACATGAGCACGGTACTCAGTCCTCTTAAATCATTAATATCCACTACCGTCGCTCCGACAAAACGGTGCCCAGACCCTGTAAGTAAGCGACCACGGCATCGATCTCGTACTTGCCCTCTACCACTGCGGCCGCTTGCTCGATGTCCGCGTCGGAGTAGGGCACTCCAAGCGTTTGCAGGGTGCGGAGTTTTTTGGGTGTGACTGAAGCATCGATGGTGGCTTCGAATAGCCATGGGAAGGCCGGCATATTGCTTTCGGGCACCACGTCACGTGGGTTCAATAGATGTGCCCGATGCCAGCCATCACTGTAGCGGCCACCGACCCGAGCTAGATCCGGTCCAGTGCGTTTGGAACCCCAAAGGAAGGGTCGGTCGTACACAAACTCGCCCGCGACTGAGTAGTGTCCATAGCGTTCGCTCTCGGCTCGCAAGGCGCGAATCATTTGTGAATGGCAGGTGTTGCAACCCTCTCTGATATAAATATCTCGCCCTTCGAGCTCCAAAGCGCCAAGGGGTTTTAATCCCTCGACCGGTTCTGATACTTGTTTGGAAAATATCAAAGGGACAAGCTCAACCAGTGTGCCAAAGCTGATCGCGACAATTGTGAGCACGATCATTAGACTAATATTCTTTTCGATGACCTCATGTTTCATAACGTTCGAGTCTCCCTAAACCGCGTTGGCCAAGCGCTGTGATTCGGTATCTACGGCACGATTCACGGTGATAGTTTTGTAGACGTTGTATGCCATGAGGAGCATTCCTAGGAAAAACGTCAAACCTCCGGCTAATCGGACGACGTAGCCAGGATAGCTCGCTACGAGTGACTCTACGAAGGTGTAGGTGAGGGTGCCGTCTTGGTTATAAGCGCGCCACATTAGGCCTTGCAGAATCCCGTTGACCCACATTGACGCGATATACAGCACCGTGCCAATGGTCGACATCCAGAAATGAACATTGATCAGCTCGATGCTATACATTTTATCCTTGCCAAATAAAATGGGGATCAGGTGGTAGAGCGAACCAATTGAAATCATAGCGACCCAGCCGAGTGCTCCGGAGTGGACGTGGCCGATGGTCCAGTCGGTGTAGTGGCTCAGCGAGTTCACGGTTTTAATGGACATCATTGGACCTTCGAAAGTCGACATGCCATAGAACGACAGACTCACCACTAGGAACCTTAAGATGGGGTCGGTGCGGAGTTTGTGCCAAGCACCTGAAAGCGTCATGATGCCGTTGATCATGCCCCCCCAGCTAGGCGCGAGTAGTATCAGAGACATCACCATTCCGAGGCTCTGTGCCCAATCAGGCAGCGCGGTATAGTGCAGGTGATGAGGGCCGGCCCAGATATAGACCGCCACTAAGGCCCAGAAGTGAACGATACTCAATCGATAGGAATAGACAGGTCGTTCCGCTTGTTTGGGCACAAAGTAATACATCATGCCAAGGAAACCCGCAGTCAAGAAAAAGCCAACGGCATTGTGACCGTACCACCACTGGACCATGGCGTCAGCAGTGCCTGCATAGAGGCTGTACGAGAGGAATAAATTCACTGGTAAAGCGGCGCTGTTGACAATGTGCAATACGGCAACGGTGATGATAAAGGCGCCGAAAAACCAATTGGCAACGTAAATGTGACTGACCTTGCGACGCGCAATGGTGCCAAAAAACACCACAGCATAAGCGATCCAGACGATGGCGATTAAAATATCGATGGGCCAAATGAGCTCGGCATATTCTTTTGAAGAAGTGAGTCCCATCGGCAGTGTAATTGCCGCCAGAACGATCACGGTTTGCCAGCCCCAGAATGTGAAGGCTGCGAGCCCATCAGATATGAGTCGCGCTTGCGTAGTGCGTTGAACGACGTAATAAGAGGTGGTGAAAAGGGCAGAGCCACCAAAGGCGAAAATGACTGCGTTAGTGTGCAGAGGGCGGAGTCGTCCAAAGCTGAACCAGGGCTGATTAAAGCTGAGGTCTGGCCATATCATTTGTGCTGCGATGATGACACCGACGAGCATTCCAACGATGCCCCATACGATCGTCATTATGGCAAACTGTCGAACCACAGTGTAATTGTATGTGGGGTGTTGTAGTGCGTGATTAAGTTCACTCATAGTGAGGGCCCGTATGACTTATGGTTACAGTGAGTGGTCGGTGAATTCAGGAGCAAAACCATACTCCCAGGCTAAAATAGTCACCACCAAAATCCCGACAAAGATCACCATGGCTATCGCGATGATGGCGCTGGAGAATAAAAATCCACGTTCGGTTGGAATCTGCATCACAATCGGTATGCCCAAGTACAGTAGGTACGTGGCCCAGGCGAGTGTAACCACGCCGATCAGTAAATCCAGCCAAAGAATGGGATAGAAGCCGACTAAGCCAGCAACAAAAAGTGGGGTGCAGGTGTATCCGGCAATGACAATGCCTTTAGTGAGCGTCGAGTCGGCACCGTAAGTCTCTGACATCCAATGGATGAAATAGCCAATAATGGCCACAGATGACACCATCACCAGATAAAAGAGAATAGCAATTTCAAACGCGCTCTGTTCCGTTAATCGAATGACGCTCTCGGAAATTCCTACGGTCCAGCCGATCTGACTGGTGCCGTAGTACCAGGCAACCGAGGGGAGTATGGCCATAATGAAAGGATAGATGAGACAGATACTGAGCTGAGCGGGGTCGAGATTAGCGAGGCGTTGCCAAGTCGCCTTAGGGCTAATCAGCAGAGTAGCACCGTGCTGAATCATGTCTTATCTCCTTGATGGGTCTGAGGCGCAGTCGCTAGTCTATCCGGACCAGTGAAAGTTACCTTGATATGAGTCAAGTTATCGGGCAAATCTTCGCAAACTAGCCTTCTTTGGTTTCCAATAGCTTGCTGTGTGCCACTGTTTCCAGTGTGCTGAGATCAAAGATGTGAATATCTTTGTTACTGACCTCGATAATCTCCTGCTTCTGCAGACGGCCAATAGATCGGCTCACAGTTTCGACAGTTAGGCCGAGATAGTTGCCGATATCTAAGCGAGACATGGGTAATCGGAATCGCGTTGCTGAGAGTCCCCGCCGCGCATTTCGAGCCGAAATGCTAAGCAAAAATGTCGCTAATCGCTCGTCTGCAGTATGTTTGCTGAGGAGGGTGATGAGCTGCTGATCTGAGCCGATCTCTCGACTCATCAGTTTGAAAAACTGCATCTGCAAAGAGGGTACTTG
>DOVB01000207.1 GCA_003520285.1 Halieaceae bacterium | reverse complement strand
CCCCCAGAGAAATCGTCCATGAACTCGACCGCCATATCGTGGGCCAGAGTGAAGCCAAACGTGCCGTTGCCATTGCATTGCGCAATCGCTGGCGTCGTATGCAATTAGAGCCCTCTCTTCGAGCAGAAGTTAGCCCCAAAAATATTCTTATGATTGGCCCGACCGGCGTCGGCAAAACCGAAATTGCTCGACGCCTCGCCAAGCTCGCGAATGCACCCTTTTTAAAAGTCGAGGCGACCAAATTCACCGAAGTGGGTTACGTAGGCCGTGACGTCGAATCGATTATCCGAGATTTAGTCGAGACCTCGATCAAGATGTGTCGAGAACAAGCCTTGCAACAAGTGACAATCCGAGCTGAAGAAGCCGCTGAGGAGCGTATTCTGGATCTTCTGGTGCCACCTGCCCGATCGAGTGATGATCAATCCTCGGGTAGCGCACGCCAGCTCATGCGGAAAAAGTTGCGCGAAGGCGACTTAAATGACAAGGAAATTGAGCTCGAGCTCCAAGATCGAGCTGCTCGCATCGACATCATGGCGCCACCCGGCATGGAAGAAATGACGCAGCAACTGCAATCCCTGTTTAGCAATGCCGGCAACCGCCCCACCAAGAAGCGCACTCTCACAATCGCCGCAGCCCTTCACGCCCTCACCGACGAGGAAGCACAGAAACTGGTCAGTGAAGAGGATATCAAACAGCGAGCTATCGAGGCCGCCGAGCAAACCGGCATTGTGTTTATCGACGAGATCGACAAAGTGGCCAAACGCGGCGATACCGGCGGCACTGACGTCTCAAGAGAAGGGGTCCAACGCGACTTGCTGCCACTCATCGAGGGCAGCTCCGTCAGCACTAAGTATGGTTCTGTGAAAACGGATCACATTCTATTTATTGCATCGGGCGCGTTCCACGTTTCAAAGCCGTCAGATCTCATTCCTGAACTGCAAGGCAGGCTGCCCATTCGTGTTGAACTGGCCGCACTCAGTGCAGACGATTTTGAGCGTATTCTGACCGAGCCGAAAGCGTCACTGACACAGCAATATAGCGCCCTGCTGGCCACCGAGGGTCTGCGCGTTGAATTCACCAGCGACGGCATCCGCCGTATCGCAGAATCGGCGTGGCAAGTGAATGAGCGTGTCGAGAATATTGGGGCTAGACGCCTTCACACGGTGATGGAGCGATTACTCGACGAGGCCTCTTTTAATGCGTCCGATGCCAGTAGCGATGCCGTTTTGGTTATCGATACAGCGTATGTCGAGCAACATCTGAGCGCGATACGAGACGACCATGATCTGTCTAAATTTATTCTTTGAGCCAACCCTATGACTGCGCCACAGCTCGTCTCGATCAAAGTTAAGAAAACATCGCGAGAAATGCAGCTGATCTTCGACGATCAGCAAGAGTTTGCCCTGACCTTTGAATTTCTCCGTGTGCATTCTCCGTCCGCTGAAGTCAAAGGGCACGGACCCGGTCAAGAAATTCTGCAGACCGGTAAACGTGATGTGGTCATTACCGCAGTAAATCCAGTGGGGCACTACGCTTTTCAGATCACATTTAGTGATGGCCATGATTCAGGGCTGTATTCCACGGCGTATCTTTATCGGCTCGGGCAACAACAAGAGGTCCTGTGGCAGGATTATTTGGCACGTTTAGAGCGGGCTGGCGAATCTCGGGATCCTGACGTGCAAGTGGTGCGGCTGGGTAATTAAGCTTGAACACTGCACAAGCGAGCACAACGCGCTAAACTAGGCCGATTGAACCCGAATAAGGCACCCCATGAGCGAGCAGAATAAAACCCACTTTGGCTACAAAGAAGTCGATAAGGACGCAAAAGCCGGTCTCGTTGCAGGCGTCTTCCATTCTGTCGCCAGCCGTTATGATCTTATGAATGATCTCATGTCGGCCGGCATTCACCGGCTCTGGAAGCGTTTTACGATTGAGCTGAGCGGTGTTCGGGCCGGGCACTCAGTGCTCGATATCGCCGGTGGCACCGGTGACCTCGCTGCGAAGTTTGCTGAGATCGTGGGTGCTGAAGGACTCGTTGTTCTGGCCGACATTAACGATTCAATGCTGAATGTGGGACGCGACAAACTCATCGACAAGGGTGTGCTCGAGGGTCTCACATTTGCACAAGCTGACGCTCAGTATCTACCTTTTGCCGATAACAGCTTCGATTGCATTACCATTGCGTTTGGACTGCGCAACGTGACCGATAAATCACTTGCTCTTAGCTCGATGCTGCGCGTGCTGAAACCAGGTGGCCGTCTACTGGTGCTTGAGTTTTCTAAACCCACCAACCCACTGCTTGGGAAAGTCTATGACGCGTACTCCTTCAATGTACTACCAAGATTGGGACAGCTGATCGCGGGCGATGCCGAGAGTTACCAATATTTGGCGGAATCGATCCGAGTTCACCCCGATCAAGAGACCCTGAAAGACGTCATGAGCGATTCGGGTTTTGAACAGTGTGAGTTCTTCAATATGACCGGCGGTATTGTCGCCCTGCATCGCGGACTGAAGCCTTGGTAACTGCCGCATCAGAGACGCTCGATCCCACTGTGGTCGTGGGCATCCTCGCAGCCGCCGAAGGTGCCATCAACCGCGCGCTCAAATACGCCCCTAAGACACAGGCCGATTTGGCCGCACTCGAAGATCAATCCATCAGAATCGTCATCCACCAGCCTGAATTCCAACTGACCTGTCTGCTTGGGTATCCGATCAAACTGCAGAGTATTGCGGAGTCCAAACCCAACGCATCCGTCGAGGGAAGCCTGTCAGATTATCTCACCATCGTGAGCTCCGA
>DOVB01000234.1 GCA_003520285.1 Halieaceae bacterium | reverse complement strand
CCGCTATCGCCAAGAATCTGGATAGTTACTGGGATTTTCGTCATCGACCGCCACTCACCTTCATAAAGGTACTGAGTGGGATCACTTGGATTGAGCGTCAGTTGGTAAAGTGTCACTCGTTTGGAGTCAGCTACCGTATGTGTCCAAGCGACTGCATCGTTAAAACCGATCGCGACTCCGGGAGTGCCGATCAGGCCAGCGCCATAGACATTGAGCTCCCCTGGTATCGATAGATGTTTTTCCCAGAATCGACTGGTGCCGTACCAAGGATAGTGTGGATTTGCGAGTAAAGCACCTTTACCGTTTTCAGTGGCCTCGGACCCAAACGCCCAGCCATTGGAGCCCATACCCTCTAATCTCAGCGCATCAAGGGCTGCGATTTGAGCTGGCTTGCTGGCCTTGTAGGAGGCGACTTGGCCAGGCGGCTGGGCGCTGGCAATGGCTGCTGCCATGCGAGGTAGGGTCTGAACCAATGCGATGTACTGCGCCATAAAATCGCTGGCCGATACAGGGTAGACCCAGGGCTCATTGTCACACCAGCTGTCGTACTGGCCTGCAGCTTGTGTCAGGTAATGGTTATAGCCCGCGGCATAGCCCTCAATCCACTGTTGAATGACTGGCGATTGCTCGGCCAACGCCGCGGGGCCTTGCTCGGGTATATCTAGGGCTTTGACAACCCAATCGTTATGCACATTTTTATTGTCATGACCCGCGCCCAAGAGTTTAGCTGTTTCGCCCTTTGCAGACAGCAGCGCGAACGCCATATTACACACGTGGTCTTGTGCAGCCGCATACGCCTCGCCAAAGCCTAAGCTTCCGTAATCATCCGCTGTGATATGTGGAATTCCATAGGTGGTCCGGACGATTTCTGCTTGGTAGCGCGGTTCAGCAACTTCGGATTGAGAGCAGCCGATCAGTGAGACAATCAGTAGGCTGACGAGCCCGCTGGTTTGAGTCATTTTTAGCACCATGGTGATCTTGCCTTATGTTATTGTCGTGTCACGCTAACAAATTCAGACCACGAAGCAAAGCACGTAATCAGGAGCGAATGAATGATGGTTGATAACCCCACGACAGTCATGGCTGTGCTATTTGCCTTGGCTGCTATTGGCTTCTGGAGTGAAACCACTAAATTAGGGTCTTACTTGACGGGTACTGTTGTGGTCATTCTATTGGCAATTATCGCTGCCAATGTGGGTTTCATCCCGCACCAATCAGAGGCCTACGATTTTGTGTTTTCGAAAATCGTTCCGGTGATCATCCCGCTATTTTTATTCAAAGCCAATATTGTGCAGATGATGCGCGAAGCTTCGCGATTGACACTGGCTTTTTTGCTGGCGAGTTTTGCGACGGTTTTGGGCGTCTTGATTGCGACCGAACTGGTCGACGTTACCAGTATGCTGTCTGGTCGTCTTGACGCGAATGAGGCTAGAGCGGGTGTTGCTGGTCTATTTACCGCAACGTATATCGGAGGGTCAGTGAATTATGCGGCTTTGGGAGAGATCACGACTTTGGTCGAGGAAGCCTCATTTTTTAGCGCAGCAACGGCGGTAGATAATGTTTATAGCGCGTTATATTTGACCGTTCTGGCATTACTCCCAGCTTGGCATTGGCTGGCCCGCAAGTTTATACCGCTGGCAGAGAACCCTGCGATAGAGAGTGGATTGAAGCCCTTAGAGGCAGAGGCGAAACCGATTTCGGCTGCCACGATAGCCTACACTTTGGCCCTTTCGCTGAGTATTGTGGCGGTCTCTGATGCGATTGTTGCAGCGACGGGGGTGGGCATGTACCGGTACGCTATCATCACATTGATCACTGTTGGGTTGGCGACATTTTTGCCAAGTATGACCAAGCATTTATCGGGGAGTTTTGAGCTCGGTATTGCACTCAGTATGGTCTTTTTTGGCTCTATTGCCGCGGGTGCTAATGTGAGCGCGGTGATTAGCATTGCTCCCATGCTTATTGTATTTGCGGGCATTTTGTTGACTGTTCACGCGGTGGTCCTGCTGGTGATGGGCCGTTGGTTGAAACTCTCATTACCTGAACTCATCATAGCGTCGAATGCTGCGATTCTGGGCGCCACCACGGCGCCAGCAATGGCTGCAGCGAAGGGCTGGCATACATTGGTGACGCCGAGCGTATTGGTGGGGGTACTGGGTTATGCCTTGGGTACCTTGTTGGGCACGGCCGTCTACCAGTGGTTGTTATGAGGTGAATGCCTTTGTTATTCTGTTTTTTAATTGACTTGCGAGGTAGTGATGACCGATTTGTTCCGTCCCCTGGTATTGCGTAGCGGCCATGTTATGCCAAACCGTTTTATGTTGGCGCCGCTGACCAACCTGCAAAGCCAACCCGATGGCGTATTGGGTGATGATGAGTTTCGATGGCTGACTATGCGTGCTGAAGGCGGATTTGGGCTGACCATGACGTGCGCCACTTCAATTCAGTATGCGGGTCTTGGATTTCCAGGCCAGCTTGGCGCCTATAGTGAACAACACAAAGCAGGCTTGAAGCGTCTGGCCGTTGCCATTAATCAAGCCGGTAGCCACTCGGTGGTGCAGCTTCATCACTCGGGCATGAGGACGATGGCTGATGTTGTTGGACATGCGCCCTTGTGTCCTTCAGACAATGCCGAAACTGGCGCGCGAGCTATGACCTTAGAAGAGGTTGAGGGGACCATTCAGGCATTTGTTGATGCCGCGGTTCGCTCTCAAGAGGCTGGCTTTCAAGGTGCTGAAATTCACGCAGCCCACGGGTATTTAGTATGTCAGTTTCTAAGCCCCGAAATTAATCAGCGCAACGATGCCTATGGCGGATCGGTAGAAAATCGAGAGCGCATGCTGTTTGAGATTATCGAGGGAATCAGTCATGCGTGTGGCCCAGGCTTTAGCTTGGGGGTGCGGCTATCTCCCGAGCGATTTGGCGTGCAGATAGACGAGTCCTTAGATTTGGCAGCACGACTGCTCCAGGACTCTCGCTTAGACTACCTAGATATGTCGTTGTGGGACGTATTTAAAGAGCCACAAGATCCGGCTTACCAAGGCAAATCTCTGTTGACGCATTTCGCCGAACTACCGAGATCAGGCGTGGCCCTTGGTGCTGCGGGTAAGATTGTTAATGCACAAGATTGTCGGGCAGCACTCGATGCTGGTCTTGATTTTGTGGTGCTGGGCCGTACCGCAATTTTGCACAGTAATGCTCCACAGCGCATTGCTGCCGACCCGCAGTTTGCGCAAGTGACGATACCGGTGACTCGAGACTATCTTGCTGAGCAGGGGCTTGGTGAGGCGTTCATCAATTACATGAGCACCTGGAAAGGCTTCGTTGAGGCGTCATAGCGCTGAATTGCGCTGAGCCTCTAGCTCCGATAAACAAGCCAGCTGGCGCTGCAAAATATCGTCTTCGGTGTCGGCGCGCAGAGTGATATGCCCTAGCTTCCTGCCTGCTCGGCTGGCTTTTCCGTACCAGTAACTGGCAGCGCCATCGACATGCAAGGGGGCGTTGGAATCGAGAGGCCCCAGCAAATTGACGATGCCAAAGTAGCCCTCGGAGTCGAACCAGGCCAGCGGTAATCCGCAAATCGCGCGGATGTGCTGCTCGAACTGAGAACAAAGCCCGGGCTGCCGAGTCCAGTGACCACTGTTATGAACGCGCGGCGCGATCTCGTTCACCAATACCTTATCTGATTGCACGAAGCACTCGATGGTTAAGACGCCGACATAATTCAGATGGTCGAGCATCCGCGTCGCGTAGTCTTGAAGTGTCCTGCTGATGTCTGGTGTGATTCTATGGGATGGCGCCACTGATGATATCAATATGCCAGCGCTATGCTCATTGCGAGTGATCGGATAGCACATGTGTTGACCGTTCCTATCGCGCGCCGCAATGATGGATGCTTCGAAGTCAAAGTCTATTTTATTTTCAATCAGTAAAGTCTCGCCCGGATGGGCATTGAGCAGCTCATCGAGTTCAGAGAAAGTTTTGACTCGCCACTGACTCTTACCGTCATAGCCATCGGTTGGATGCTTGACTACCAAGGGAAGCCCAAGACGGTCGGCAAAGCTCGCACGGCTGGCATTGCTTTGAGCCCAAGGCGCGGTCGGTATCTCGAGCTGGTCGAGCATGCTTTTTTCGCGCAGTCGATGTTGCGCGACTTCGATAGCGACTATTGGTGGATAGATCGGTACCGAAGAATCCCAATGCTGTAAGACTTGAAGATCAACCTGTTCTCGTTCGACTGTGAGTGCGCTTAGCTCACCACACCGAGCCAGAGTCGCATTTAAGTCAGAGCGATCTATTTTAACGATGTCGCCGAGACCATCAATACAGGTTGTTTCTTCAGAGGGTTCGGCGAGAAAGCAGGTAGCAATGTTGAGTGAATGTGCGGCTTGCGCCATCATTTGGGCGAGCTGGCCGCAACCGTATATCGCTATCTTCATCACTCAATCTCGATGCCAACGCTGTCGGTGCGCTGTTGGCGCCATTGCTTAAAGCGCTCACGAAGTGAGTGATCACTAATCGAAAGCATTTGAGCTGCCATAACGCCCGCATTAAAAGCGCCTGCAGCACCAACCGCTTGAGTTGCGACTGCCACTCCGCGCGGCATCTGTACGATTGAGAGCAGGGAATCAAGTCCACTATTAAACCGAGTTTCTACGGGAACCGCGATGACTGGCAGTGGGGTCAGCGCTGCGATCATGCCCGGCAAATGGGCAGAGCCACCAGCACCGGCAATAATAAGATCGACACCGTGGCTCTCTGCTTGAGTGGCGAAATCATATAGACGCTGCGGCGTGCGATGAGCCGACACGACAGCACTGCAGTATTCAATTCCGAGTTGGTCGAGCACGGTGGCTGCTTCTTGCATGGTTGGCCAGTCGGATTGCGACCCCATAACAACGGTGACGCGTGCGAAGGACAGATCGGACATGCTAGTTCCCCAGTTGAGCAATGTTCAAGTATACGGGAATTGCGACCAATACGTTAAATGGAAAAGTAATAGCAAGCGAGGCTGTGATCGCCAATGCGTTGTTGGCTTCTGGAAGCGCGCTTCTCATAGCAGCAGGTACGGCGATATAGGAGGCACTGCTACCCAAAACCATCATCAGAAATAAGCCGCCAACGCTGAGCTCGAGCACTGAGCTGCCTAACCAATAGGCAATGCTCGCACTCACAAGAGGCATAGCAATCGAGAACGATAACAAGAAGGGGCCTTCCCGCCGGATATCCGCAATTCTGGTTGCCGCTTGTCGGCCCAGTTCAAGTAGGAACAAGGCGAGGACGCCATGGAATAAATCGCCAAAGAAAGGCAGCAAGCGTTCGGTCCGCTCGGCACCCCAAGCGCCAATCAATAAACCTCCGATGAGCAGCAGGACGCCCTCGTTGAAGAACATTTCATGCACTGCTTTGCCAAAAGCTTTAGACGAGAATATACCGGGTTTTGCAATCGCCAAACCCGCCAGAATTGCGGGTATCTCGAGCAGAGCGACAAACAAGGGGAAGTACGCTTCATAGCTTATGTTGAGTCCTTCGAGCACCGCAACGGCGACGGCATAGGTCGCTACAGAGACCGAGCCGTAGTGGGCAGCCGTGCTAGCCGCATCGATCCGAGACCAGCCGCCGAGAGTTCGTAAAATGGGATAGGCCAAAAACGGGAGACAGAATCCGAACGCGACGACAATCAGTGACTGCGGCAGGATCGTGGCAAGTGGATATTGAGTAAAGGCGATCCCGCCTTTAATACCGATCGCCAGCAATAGGAACTGCGTGCATCCGCGATAAATGGCTTTGGGGACTTCAAAGTCGGCTTTGCACCAAGTGGCAATAGCGCCGAGTAGAAAGAAAGCGACTACGATATCGAGTTGCATGATGCTTGTTACCGATGAGTCGCTGTATTGACACTAGGCTGCCGAGATTGCTGCGGTCGAAGATTAAGAAGAAAAATGGCAATGCCACACAGCATCAGGGCGGGTTCAGCCAAGTCTCGTGACCAGGTCACCCATCCTACAAGCCCGATTAGCAAACCCGTCACTAAACCAAAAAGTTGTGCTCGAATCATCATGGCGCCCTCTCTAAGATGGGGCGCAGTATGACCAGTATTACGAATAGATTAAACTAGATAATTATTATAGTATCGATAGACTTTAATCTATTAATAGGTTTGTGATGTCAAATCGCGCCCATACCAGCAT
>DOVB01000187.1:2779-15673 GCA_003520285.1 Halieaceae bacterium | reverse complement strand
ACTTTCGATCGCTGTCGCATAGCCTGGGAGTACAGCGATGGACTTCGCCACCTGATCCACCAATGGAAGTTTGAGCAGGCTTTTCAATTCACAGCGACCTTAGCAGACCTCGTTACCGAGGCACTGCCCGATTCACCCAAGATCGATGCCCTGATCCCGATGCCCTTGCACTGGCGCCGATTTTGGCAGCGCGGCTATAATCAGTGCGAGTTACTGGCCAACACTGTAGGACGAGCGACTGGTGTACCCATGGTCCGGGGGTTAAAACGGATTAATTACCGAAGTCCTCAGCATCAGGCTCGCTCGAAGCGGCAGCGAGCACTCAGCGCAGAGGACTTCAGCTGCCGCCATGACGTCAAGGGCTTACGTTTGGCATTGATCGATGATGTAATGACTACAGGTAATACCGCCAACGCGGCGGCCAGTTGCCTACAACAGGCGGGGGCTCGCTCAGTCGAACTATGGTGTATCGCTAGAACACGTAAACCGAGAACAACAGAACAACTTTAAACCAGATAAAATGTGAGCGCTTACTATCATAATTAACCATGACAATAAAAGAAAAGCGCTAGGAGCATACGGGCACCGCATGAGGAACAAATGGCTCGGCCTAGCAGTGACGCTCATGATCTCGATCATACCGTCGACTCGGCTGAATGCCTCAGCAGAATCCTCGATTCGAATCGCGGTGGCCGCCAATTTCGCACCAACACTAGAGGCTTTGGCAACAACCGCCGACCAAGCCCGCCTGTTCCAAGCCAGCTCTGGAGCAACCGGCGCGCTTGCAACGCAAATTTTGTATGGCGCGCCATTTGATGTGTTTTTGGCAGCAGATTACGATCGACCTCAGTTCCTCACAAGCCGTGGGATTTCCGACCAAGCCCCAGCCTGTTATGCCCAGGGTCAGCTGCGATTAGTGGGAGCCGACTCACTCGATCGTCTTCAATCGGGGGGCAGAATCGCCATTGCAAATCCCGATATTGCGCCTTATGGACGTGCTGCTGAAGAGGTTCTCAATCGATTCGAATCGCCCATGCAACGAATCACAGGCGCTAATGCACTGCAGGCTTACCAGTTCTATTTGACAGGGGGTGTTGAGTTCGCCCTGATACCGGCCTCTCTCAGCCTTAATGATGGCCTAAAAGTGCCGCCAGAGTGGCACGCTCCAATCGAACAGTTTGCTCTTGTCGTCGCCGCTAAAGATCACCCGAACTATGCACCTGCGCGCCAATTTTTGGATTGGCTCTTGAGTGACGACGTGCAAGACGCGCTGTTGTCTCAAGGCTACTTGGAGTGCACGCCATGATTCTAGACACGGTTGTACTCACCCTGCAGCTTGCCAGTGTTACGACGCTTATTTTATTGGTGATATCACCGCCGCTGGCCTGGTGGCTGAGTCGCAAAAACACCTGGCCTCGGTCGTTCATCGAAGCTATCGTGGCTCTCCCACTGGTACTTCCACCAACTGTGCTGGGCTTTTACTTACTCATTTTTTTTGCACCGCAATCGACTGTAGGGGGCTGGTGGGAAGCTCTTTTTGGCGTGCCTTTGAGCTTTAGCTTCAGCGCTCTTGTGATCGGGTCGGTGATCTACTCGATCCCATTTGTGGTGCAACCGCTCCAAAGTGCTTTTCAGCAAATACCTAACACTCTGCTCGAGGCCGCCGCGTCACTGGGCGCGAGTCCCCTCGATTGCTTTGTATCGGTCGTCATGCCCCTGTGTCGACGCAGTTTTATTACAGCAGGATGCTTGGGCTTTGCGCATACGGTGGGTGAGTTTGGCGTGGTTCTGATGATCGGGGGCAATATTCCCGGCGAAACCCAAGTGCTATCAATAGCACTGTTCGATGCGGTAGAGCGTCTCGACTTTGCAACCGCGCATTTACTGGCCGGTGGACTGCTGGTTTTCTCGACTTTGACGCTGCTCCTAGTTTACCGCTTGAATCCCAGCCGAGTGGGTCCGGAGATATCGCAGTGACACTCATTGCACGAGGCGTGCTGCAGCCGCATAACACCGATGAAGCGAGCGGAACTTTCACTTTCGCTGATCAGACCAGCACAGTGTTATTCGGTGCCAGCGGGTCAGGTAAGACATCCATCCTTAGAGCAATAGCGGGACTACCGAGCGCATTCGTGCTATCGCAACTGACTCACCGAGGCCAATCATTACTGACAACCCCCACACATCAACGGCCTATAACACTCACTGCTCAACAACCTGCACTGTTCCCACACTTGTCAGTGGTCGAGAATCTCAGATTCGCTCTAAAGCGCTCTAAGCCTGCGCCCGACACTCTGCTAGACACTGTCATTGAGGATTTGGGTATTGAGACTCTGCTCGAGCGATCCATCGTCGCTCTGTCTGGAGGCGAGTCTCAGCGCGTGGCTCTTGCAAGAGCGCTTCTATCTCGACCAGACTGGCTCCTGTTAGACGAGCCATTGACCCAGCTCGATCGAAAAGCTCGCCAACAACTCACAGGTCACATTAAACGCTGGCAAAACCAACATGAGTTCGGCCTAGTGTACGTCACCCACGACCTTAACGAGGCTCTTAGCATTGCAGATCAAGTGATACTAATCGATGAGGGGCGCGTGCAACAGGCGGGCGACCAAGACTTACTGCTGAGCCTGCCCTCGACCCACTCTGACCTTGAGGGACGGATTATTGTCGCCACTTTCAAGACCCACTGGTCAGAGGACGGACTGTCGGAACTGAGCGTTTCCAACCACCCTATTTTTCTCGCTCAGCAAGCAATGCTCACTGAGGGTCAAGCGGTCTCGATTTACATTGCTGAAAGAGATGTGAGCATCAGCATCAATGAGCCACTGGACACCAGTATTCTCAACCGTTTGCCGGTATCCATCCAAGCGATCGAGGCAGACAATCACAGTAGTGTTCGACTGGTTTTGGCCTTAGACCAGCAGGTATTGTTCGCTCGCATCACCCACCGGTCACTACGCAAACTCAAGTTGCAGGTGGGTGATGTGGTGTGGGCCCAAATCAAGAGCGTATCGCTACAGCCTTAACTGCGCCAGCGTCTCGCCGCTGGATACACGAGCTCTAATAACCATCGCCAAGTGGTGTTCTTGGCGAGAACAGCGCGGTCGATACCATCAAAAAACTCAATGACCCCAGCGGGATCGGAAAAATGATCCATCCGAGTCACCATCGGCCGCGCCGAATCTAAGTGCTTGACCACTTGAGCTGGGTTGCCGGCAACAATCACATTACTGGGCACCGACGATACCACAACAGAACCTGCACCAATGACCGTGTTATCGCCAACGGTGACACCCTTGAGGATGGTGGCATGATCGCCGATCCATACATTATCACCAATGATCACCGGCTTCGGCTCGGGATCTCTGGCATTCCGATCGTACACCGTGTGCCAATCACAATCGGTGATATAAGCGCCATTCGCAATCATCACCCCCGACCCGATTCGAATCTCATCGCTGGCACTGATACGTACGCCAGGTGACAGCAGTGCAGCATCGCCAATGGTCAAACAACCCGCCCCCGCCTCGCGCCCCCAAACGCCGAGCTCAACTCGATGCGATGGCTCTCCAATAGCGGTAAAACTGTGACCAATACGAATATTGGGACCCGAAATCTTGACATACCACGGCTTCATAATCGTAGGATAGGGGCCCAGCGAGGCACATTCTGGTCTTAAAAAGTAGTCGGTATACCATGCTCGGAATGCCAGATGACAGCGCTTGATCCAATAGGGTCGATTGTCTTCCTTCACGCAAACCTCAAAACAACGAATTGTGCGATATGATGGCAGGGTATCTTACCGACACGCAAGGGCCGACGTGAACTCGACTGGCAACTCAAAACCCGTCTCTACCAATCAGAACGGCATTCATAAAGACCTAGATGCGATCGTTCGCAAACACTGCGCTCATGAAGATCGAACGCCAATCCCCACTTTTGTAGAAGACTCGCTCGATCTGATTACCCAAAAACATCGCGAGACAGCTCGGCCTCTCTGGCTAGACTCCTTCTGTGGGACCGGCATGAGCACCCGCCTGCTGGCCTCGGCGCACCCGGACTATCTGATCGTGGGTGTTGATCAATCGACGCATCGGCTCGCCGCAGAACCGCAGACTGAAGGCGATAATTTCTTACTGGTACGAAGTGACTGTGAGTCGCTGTGGCGCCTAATGGCGCGCCAGAAGATCAAGCTGGCACACCATACGCTGTTCTATCCAAACCCGTGGCCCAAAGCGGCGCACTTAAAAAGACGCGTGCACGGCAACGCCAGTTTTCAGGCGCTACTGGCCCTCTCGGATCAGCTCGAACTCAGAACCAATTGGAATATTTATGCCAGCGAATTCGACTACGCGCTCACTCTGAGCAACTGGATTTCGCAGCGCCAACCAATCACACCGAGCCAAGTATTGACCCGCTTCGAGGCTAAGTATAGCCGCAGTGGCCATACCCTTTGGCAAATCAAAGCCCATCGCCAGTCGTGAATTAGGCGCGAGTTTCAGTTACAGTATGCGTCTGAATTCGGAGGTTGTATGAGTACGTCAAACGATGCAGTGTGGCAAAGAATTTGTGCGGAAGTCGAGGTCGATGCGCAGCAAGAGCCCGTCTTGGCCAGCTTCTTTCATGCCACCATTCTGAATCATGCCGAACTTGAGTGCGCTTTGAGCTTTCATCTGGCGAGTAAACTCGACAGTCCAACGGTACATGCTTTATCGCTTCGAGAAGTCATCTTGCGCGCTTTCAAAGAAGATCCTGCAATTGGAGAAGCTATTCGAGCCGATCTGATTGCAGTAGAACAACGCGATTCGGCTTGCCAGACGCTCTCGGTCCCCTTCTTGCACTTTAAAGGCTTCCACGCTTTGCAAACCTACCGCGTTGCCAACTGGTTGCATCGCCAAGGCCGGCATTCGCTCGCCTTATTTTTCCAGAATCGCATGTCGACCGCGTTTGGCGTTGACATTCATCCCGCGGCGACCTTGGGCAGCGGCATTATGCTGGATCACGCAACCGGTCTTGTGATCGGCGAAACCGCCGTGGTGGGGAACAACGTCTCTATCCTGCAATCAGTGACGCTCGGCGGTACCGGGAAGATACACGGCGATCGTCACCCCAAGATTGGCGACGGGGTATTAATCAGTGCGGGCGCGAAAATACTGGGCAATATCACCATTGGCGAAGGGGTTAAAGTAGGCGCGGGCTCTGTCGTGCTGACTGACGTGCCGCCACATGTCACGGTAGCTGGCGTGCCTGCCAAAATCGTCGGGCGCCCCAACTCCGAGGCCCCAGCCCTGACCATGGACCAGCGCTTCGATAGCGAGTAAACCGCGCTGCGTTGTCACATCACTCCGAAACGTGACGTCCAATCTTATAGTGGGAATGCCGCTAGCTCTAATGGTAGGCCGGTGACAACTCGACGACGGCATCGACAAACGCTTTCACATGATCGGGATTAACACCAGGCGTGACGCCGTGGCCCAGATTAAAGATGTGTCCTGAACCCCGACCGTAAGAGCGCAGTATGGCCGCTACCTCATCCCGAATTCGAGACGGTGAGGCATACAATATCGCTGGATCCATATTCCCTTGGAGTGCGACCTGTTCTCCTATTTGCTGGCGCGCGGCAGCGATATCGGTAGTCCAATCTAATCCCACACAATCGGCTCCAGACGCCGCAATTGATGGCAGCCACTGACCGCCATTCTTGGTGAACACAATCACAGGGACGACGCGTCCTTCTGATTCGCGGGGCAGCTGACGGATAATTTGCGTCATGTATTGCAGGGAAAACTCTGGGTAAGCACTCGCACTCAGAGAACCACCCCAAGTATCGAAAATCTGCACGGCTTGGGCGCCTGCCTTAATCTGCGCGCTAAGGTAATCGGCAACGGCGTCAGCGAGCAGACTCAGTAAACGATGCATGAGTTGGGGCTGATCGTAAGCCATTGCTTTAACTCGCGCGAAATCCTTGCTGCTGCCGCCCTCGACCATGTAAGTTGCGAGCGTCCAAGGGCTACCAGAAAAGCCAATTAAAGGAATAGAACCATTGAGCTCTCGGCGAATAGCAGTCACGGCATCCATCACGTAACTCAGATCATCAGCGGCGACAAAAGCATTTAGCTGATCAAGATCCGCTTCCGAACGCACCGTTTTTCGAAACCTGGGTCCCTCACCTTCCTCGAAGTACAAACCCAAACCCAGCGCGTCGGGAATCGTAAGGATATCTGAAAATAGAATCGCTGCATCCATGGGATAGCGACGCAAAGGCTGCATCGTCACTTCGCACGCGAGTTCCGTATTTTTACACAGATCTAAAAAAGAGCCGGCCTGCGCACGTGTCGCTCGGTACTCTGGCAAATATCGCCCCGCTTGGCGCATCATCCAGATTGGCGTTCGATCGACAGGCTCTCGCATGAGCGCGCGTAAAAATCGATCATTCGCAAGTGTCGCCATGGTGAGTCCTTAGGTTTAAACCAATTCTACAACTCTAAGTAGTCGAGAATACCTTCCGCCGCTTGACGACCTTCCCAGATCGCTGTCACCACAAGGTCACTGCCCCGAACCATATCACCGCCCGCAAAAATCTTTGGATTGGTGGTTTGAAATTTATACGTTTGATGTTCTGCGGCGACAACCCCGCGCCAGTCGTTGAGATGCACTCCGGCGGAATCGAACCATTCTGCGGGGCTCGGTTGGAAACCGAAGGCAACAATAACGGCATCGGCTGCGATAGTTTGCTCGCTACCAGGAATAGGCTGTGGTCGTCGTCGACCACCGCTGTCAGGTTCACCCAAGGCGGTTTCGATCATCTGCACGCCAGCAGCTTTACCGTCCGCTTCCAGCACAGCGAGTGGCTGTCGATTGAACAAAAACTTAATGCCCTCTTCGCGAGCGTTTTTTACTTCCTTACGCGACCCTGGCATATTTTGTTCATCGCGACGGTACGCGCAAATCACCTCTTTAGCACCCTGACGAACCGCGGTTCGAACACAATCCATGGCGGTATCACCACCCCCTAGCACGACCACACGCTTGTCCTTCAGGTTAACAAAGGCTTCTGCTGCTTGAGGATAGCTGCGGTTATGGTTGACGTTGCCAACCAAATAATCGAGCGCCTTGTGAACACCAGGCAAAGACTCACCGGGGAATCCGCCATCCATTGCGGTATAAGTGCCCATCCCCATGAAGACCGCATCGTAGTCGCTCAGCAACTGCTCAATTGTGATATCGCGACCAATCTCGGTATTGAGTCTGAACTCAATCCCCATACCCTCGAATACCTCGCGACGCCGCACCATGACATCTTTTTCAAGCTTGAACTCTGGAATGCCGAAGGTGAGCAACCCACCAATCTCGGGGTATCGGTCGAACACAACCGGCTTGACGCCCGCTCGGGTGAGTACATCAGCACAACCCAATCCAGCGGGCCCCGCACCAATGATTGCCACGCGTTTACCTGTCGCCACAACGCCCGACAAGTCGGGGCGCCAGCCCATGGCCAGTGCGGTATCAGTAATATACTTCTCAGTGGCACCGATAGTTACCGCGCCAAAACCGTCGTTAAGCGTGCACGCACCTTCGCACAATCGATCTTGAGGGCACACTCGCCCACACACTTCGGGCAGCGTATTAGTCTGATGGCTTAGCTCAGCAGCTTCAAATAAATGCCCTTCAGAGACGAGCTTTAGCCAGTTGGGAATAAAATTGTGAACCGGGCATTTCCATTCACAGTAAGGATTACCGCATGAAATGCAGCGATCAGACTGAGATTCAACCTGACCTTCGGTGTACTGGTCATAGATTTCAACATACTCAGTTTTACGTTTCTTAAGGCTCCGTTTGGCTGGGTCATTACGGCCGACATCAATAAACTGAAAATTATTACTTGCACCACTTCCCATCACTGCGTCTCCCTTGGGTTAATCGGTATCACGTAAACGCGATAACAAGCTGGTTAGATCAGCAGCTTTCGGTTTTACGAGCCAAAACTTCCCAACGTAGTCTTCGAAATTATCCAATAAATGTGCGGCGCGATCTGATCCGGTTTGCTCTAAGTGTTCCGCGATGCGCTCTCTGAGATGGTGGCGATACGCCTCCATATACTCCGAGCTGACTCGGCAAATCTCGACCAGCTCACTATTATGACGATCGATAAACTTTCTATCTTCATCTAATACCAGCGCGAAACCGCCGGTCATACCAGCACCGAAATTGACGCCACAGGGGCCCAAAACAATGACGGTACCACCGGTCATATACTCGCAACAGTGGTCTCCGACCCCTTCAACGACCGCGTGTGCACCACTGTTTCGAACGGCGAAGCGCTCACCCGCGGTACCTGCAGCGAATAGATGGCCACCAGTCGCACCGTACAAACAGGTATTACCGATAATAGCCGCCTCGTGCGAGGCAAAGGTACTGCACCGCGGTGGATAGACCACCAGCTTACCACCGGCCATTCCCTTACCAACATAATCGTTGGCATCGCCCTCTAGGTGCATATGCAAGCCACCTGCGTTCCAGACCCCAAAGCTCTGTCCTGCTGTGCCCGTCAAACGAATCACAATCGGTGCTGGTTCCATTCCCAAGTTACCATGCCGCCGTGCGATCTCGCCGCTCACTCGCGCACCGATAGAGCGATCGCAATTGCCAATCGTATAGGTCAGCTCACCACCGGAGCTGTTTTCAATCATCGCAGCGCAATCAGTGACCATACGCTCAGCGAGCGCTCCTTTATCGAAGGGTCGATTTGCCGCCACTTGACAAAATTGGGGCTGATCAGCGGCTTCAGGGTCGCTGTATAAAATGGGAGACAGGTCTAGATGACTCTGCTTCTCTGTCACGCCGGGGATCAGCTCGAGCAAATCTGTGCGTCCTATGAGCTCCTCAAGACTTCTTACACCCAACTTAGCCAACCACTCGCGTGTTTCTTCAGCCACCATGGTGAAGAAGTTGATGACCATCTCTACCGTGCCATTGAAATGATCGTCACGCAGACGGCTGTCCTGTGTGGCCACACCGGTCGCGCAGTTATTCAAATGGCAAATACGCAGATACTTGCACCCCAGGGCGACCATAGGTGCAGTGCCAAAACCGAAGCTTTCAGCGCCTAAAATGGCTGCTTTGATCACGTCTAAGCCGGTTTTCATACCACCGTCAGCTTGTAACCGGACCGATCCGCGCAATCGGTTACCGCGCAGGGTTTGTTGAACTTCGGCCAGACCGAGCTCCCAAGGTGACCCAGCGTGGCGAATCGAGGTGATTGGACTGGCCGCAGTACCACCGTCATAACCGCTAATGGTGATCAAATCGGCATAGGCCTTAGTCACACCCGCAGCAATTGTTCCAATGCCAGGTTCCGACACCAGCTTCACCGAAACCAGCGCCTTTGGATTGACTTGCTTCAAATCAAAAATAAGCTGAGCAAGATCCTCGATTGAATAAATATCGTGATGCGGTGGTGGCGAAATCAAGGTCACGCCGGGGACCGAGTAACGTAAACGAGCAATCAGCTCATTGACCTTGCCACCGGGTAGCTGACCCCCTTCACCGGGCTTCGCCCCCTGTGCCACCTTGATTTGGAGCACTTCTGCGTTGACTAAGTAGTGCGGTGTAACCCCAAATCGTCCCGAGGCAATCTGCTTAATCTTAGATGAGCGTTCAGTGCCGTATCGCGCCGGATCTTCACCGCCCTCACCCGAGTTCGAACGAGCGCCCATGCGGTTCATAGCGACCGCGAGCGCCTCGTGTGCTTCTGGGCTCAATGCCCCGAGCGACATACCGGCTGAATCGAACCGAGGTAATATCGCTGCTACCGGCTCAATTTGGTCAAGTGGTAGTGGTTCTGGTAATACTTTGGGACGCATAAGATCGCGCAACGTTGCCACCGGGCGATCATTCACTAACTGGCTATAACGTTGATAGATGGCCCGATCACCTGAACCCACTGCCTGTTGCAAGGTCAACACGACGTCGGGGTTAAAGGCGTGGTATTCCTGACCATGCACATATTTCAACAGCCCGCCTGGCACCAGGGTTTTGCGCACCGACCAAGCGGCTTTTGCAAGTGCTTTCTGATCGGTCTCGAGGTCCGAGAATCGAGCGCCACTGATGCGGCTCGAGACGCCCCGAAAACACAAGCTTATGACTTCCGGCGCCAAACCTATCGCTTCGAACAATTGTGCGCCGCGATAGGAACTCACAGCGGAGATCCCCATCTTGGACATAATCTTCAACAGCCCTTTGTTGATGCCCTTGCGATAGTTTTTGTAACTGACACTCGGATCACCCAGGATATCGCCACCACGAAGCAAATCGTCAAGTACCGAGTACGCCAGATAGGGATAAACTGCGGTCGCGCCAAAACCCAATAAACAGGCAATCTGGTGCGAATCTCTGGCGCTACCAGTCTCGATGACCAAGTTAGCGTCGCAGCGTAAACCAACGCGAATGAGATGATGGTGAACTGCACCCGTGGCCAACAAACTGTGAACTGGCAGTCGATCGGTGGCAATTTTTCGATCAGAAATCACCATGATCGTGGCACCACCGCGCACCGCTTGCTCTACATCAGCACACAAGTCTCGAATGGCTTGCTCTAAGCTTGTGTCCTCGGGACGATAGGTGGCATCGATATCTGCTATCGCAAAATCTGGATCATTCAAACGTAACAGGCGATTAAACTTGCTCTGTGATAACACCGGCGAACGCAGAATAATCCGCTTCGCGTGGTCAGGACCTTCGGTGAAAATATTCTGTTCCCGCCCAAGGTCAGTCTCGAGCGACATGACAATGGTCTCTCTTAAGGGATCGATCGGCGGATTGGTGACCTGCGCAAACTTTTGTCGAAAATAATCGTACAAACCTCGGTTCTGAGATGACAGCACCGCCATAGGGGTATCGTCACCCATCGATCCCACAGCTTCGTTACCTGACTCCGCCAGCGGTCTAAAAACTTGGTCGCGCTCTTCAAACGTGACTTGAAACAATTTTTGATAGGCATCAAGTGAAGCGGCATCAATACCCGGATCGATCTCGCCGGCAAAGGTACCTTCGATGCGGCGCGAATTATCGCGCAACCACTGCTTGTAGGGGTGTCGCTTCTTCAACAGCTCATCAATATCTGCCGTATGTAGGAGCTGCCCGGTCTCGGTATCGACCATCAACATTTGGCCAGGACCAACACGCCCCTTCGCAATCACATCCTCTGGCTGGTAGTCATAGGTTCCAACCTCAGAGGCCACGATCAAGAAACCATCCTTCGTGCGCACCCAGCGTGCGGGTCGCAAACCGTTGCGATCGAGCAAACACACGGCGTAGCGGCCGTCGGTCAGCACTATGCCCGCTGGACCATCCCAAGGCTCCATGTGCATCGAGTGATACTCATAGAAAGCCCGCAAATCCGGATCCATACCCTCTAAGTTCTGCCAGGCTGGTGGAATGAGCATGCGCAAGGCGCGCGGCATATCGACACCACCCGTCAGCAGCACCTCGAGCATGTTATCCAAACTAGATGAGTCTGAGCCCGTTCGATTGACTATCGGTTGTATCTCGGCAATGTTCGGGAGACTGTCTGTTTCGAACAGTGCTGCCCGGGCCTCGGCCCAATTTCGATTGCCCTCGATGGTATTGATTTCACCATTATGCGCCAGTAATCGGAATGGCTGCGCCAGAGGCCATTTGGGCAGAGTATTCGTTGAGAATCGTTGATGAAAAACACAGATCGCTGTATGCAAAGAGGGATCGTTGAGATCGGGATAGAACTGAGCCAAGTCGGCTGGCATCACCAGCCCCTTGTAGGACACCACCTTAGAAGACAGGCTGCACAAATAAAAACTCTGATGCTCGGCTTCTGTCAGAGCTTGCTCGGTCTTGCGTCGCGCGATCAGCAGGCGCGCTTCTAATGAAATAGGACTCTCGACCGCAGTCTCTTGGATAAAACACTGCTCGATACGGGGCAGACTCGCCAACGCTATCTCACCACATACACCAGAATCGGTGGGCACAACCCGCCAACCCAATACCGATAAGCCCTGTGCGGCAAGCGACTGCTCTAAAGCCTGCCTTTCACGAGATGCTAAGGCTTGATCTTCGCTTAAAAAGCTTTGTGCAATCGCAAAATGATCGGTCAATTCAACACTGAATAGCGCTTTCGCCTGCGCCCGGAAAAACTCGGTCGGCATTTGGAATAGCAAACCACAGCCATCACCCGTTTTGCCATCTGCGGCAATACCGCCACGGTGGGTCATGCAGGTCAGCGACTCGATAGCGGTTTGCAGCAGGCGATGACTTGCCTCACCCGTAGTCTGAGCAATTAAGCCAAACCCGCAGTTGTCTCGGAATTCTTCAGGGCGATACAAGCCAGCGTTCATAACGATTCCAGCAAAAGTAACAGTTATAAAATAATGTGTGCGGCGCACTCCCCGTGCAAGCTTTCAGGGGCGCTTAATCTTAAGGGGAGGGCAATTTTACACGGTACTGGGCATCTCGACAAACGCTAGCATTCTTCTGTACCTATTTTGCTGAAGATTGCTGCAATCAGCGATCGTCGAGGAGTCTTTGCAACTCGTCGACTGTGACATCGTCGACCACCCGAGCCGAGCCGAGTTGGTCCAGCAGAATAAACCGCATCTGACCGTTAATGACTTTTTTATCTAAAGTCATTAACGACACGAACTCTTTGCATGCCATCGATGGCGGAGCAGCAATAGGCAAGCCGAAGTCCTGCAATAGGGCCTCTAAATGCTCGACCTGAGACTGACTCACAGCGCCTCGAGCACACGACAACCGCATCGCTAAAACCATACCTGCAGCAACCGCCTCGCCATGCAACCACTGACCAAAGCCCAAAAACGCCTCTATGGCATGCCCAAACGTGTGGCCAAGATTCAGCAGCGC
>DOVB01000187.1:0-2490 GCA_003520285.1 Halieaceae bacterium | reverse complement strand
TGACTGATCCACTCATAGAACTCTGCATCGGCGATCAAACCGTATTTGACCACTTCTGCAAAACCGGCAGCGAAGTCTCTGTTGCTGAGTGAATTCAGAGTTGAGGTGTCGATCAGTACAGCGCTGGGCTGATAAAACGCCCCGATCATATTCTTTCCAGCGGGATGATTGACGGCCGTTTTGCCCCCGACCGAGGAGTCGACTTGAGCCAGCAAGGTCGTGGGAATCTGCACGAAACCTGCACCTCGTTGGTAACAAGCCGCAGCAAAGCCGGTGATATCACCCACCACACCCCCACCCAAGGCAACAAAGGTTGTATTTCTATTATGTTGATCGGCTAGCACGCGATCGAAAATCAGAGTGAGCGTCTCGAGCGTCTTGAACTGCTCCCCATCAGGCAGGACGATGGAGGTCACCTTTTGCTTGCCCGATAGCACGGCAGATAACCGCTCAAGATAGAGTGGGGCAATGGTCTCGTTGGTCACAACCACGACCTGCTGACTCTGAATCACTGCGCTGAGAGCCTCGAAATCGTTCAATAGATCAGCGCCAATCGTAATCGGATAGCGCCGGTCGCCGAGCTCTACATAGAGATCATGGGTTGCGTGTGTCATTGAGGCACCTAATAGAAACGGCTTAACTGTCGAACTGTTGCGCCAGTTTACCAGCAATATTGCGTGAATTCGCGCCGTCTGTTTCAACAATTTGAGTCGCAACTGACTGGTACAAGGGATCTCGTATTGCCATCAGTTCCGCCAACACAGATTCTCTGCGACCCGTTTGAAGAAGAGGGCGCTTGCGATCATTGTTGGTGCGTTTGATCTGCTCAGCAAGTGAGGTCTTTAGATAGACCACATAGTGCTGCTTGAGCAACTCCAGATTAGCGGGGCGCATCACTATACCGCCGCCGGTTGCGATAACACCGGACGGCAGTGCCAGCAAATCGGCCAGCGCCTGACTTTCGCGATCTCTGAAGCCCTCCTCACCCTCGACATCAAATATCCAGGGGATATCGGCACCCGTGCGCTGCTCTATCGTGGCATCGGTATCCAAAAAGGGCAGCTTCAACTTTTTAGCCAACAACTGGCCCACTGTGGTCTTTCCTGCCCCCATCGGGCCGACAAGCACAATTAACGACATACATGCGATCTAATCTAATAAAGAATCTGCAAGTATACGTGGTGTTATAAAAATAAGCGTCTCTGTTTTCGTGCGCGACGTTGAGCTGCTCCTAAAAAATTGGCCCATCACTGGCAAGTCACCGAGTATCGGCACCTTTAATACTTTCTCGAGGTCTTCAGTTCTAAAAACGCCGCCAAGGACAATAGTCTCGCCATTGCCAACCAATACCTGGGTGGTTAACTGAGTGGTATCAATGGTTGGAATACTGCCACCATTGCCCGACGGTACGAGCTCGCCAATGCTATCCTGATTAATAATAAGATCCAGCAGAATCCGGTCATCGGGAGTAATATTTGGAGTGACATCTAGCTGCAGCACCGCCTCTTTAAACTGAGTGGCGGTCGCACCTCCCGCCGATGATTCCTGATAAGGGACTTCGGTACCGGACTTAATCGATGCCTTCTGCTTGTCACCCGTAATCACTCTGGGCTGCGACACAACCTCTCCTTTACCCACCGCCTCTAGGGCGCTGAGCTCCGCGGTCAGAAACACATCTTTACTGGTAAATCCTACCGCAAAGCTGCCCGCTGGCTCTGCCACACCAAGGTCAACCAGGAGTGCGCCAGGGTAACTGAGCGCACCTGGCGTACCATCGATCATGGCCTGGTTCAACGCACTCACATTGGCGGTATCGCCGCTCACAGAAAGCGCATTGCCACCGAAATTGGTATTGGTATTGGTATGGCCGCCACCCCAGCGAATACCAAGCTCTTCATCAAGACTGGATTGAGCAATAACAATACGCGCCTCTATCATCACTTGCCGAATAGGAATATCAACGAGATCGATCAAGCTCCGGATTTCTGTCAACTTGGCCGCGGTTTCAGTCACGATAAGCGAGTTGGTTCTTGGATCCACAATGACACTGCCACGCGCAGAGATTAGCGAACCGCCGTCTTCACTACCCGCTGAAAAAAGATCAACTACCTCATTGGCTTTAGCGTAGCGGACCCGAATAAACTCAGTCGACAGCGGCGCAAGTTCTGCAATCTGCTTGTTCGCCTCGATCTGCTGACGCTCTCGCTCCGAGATCTCTTCAGCGGGAGCGATCATCAACACGTTACCTATTTGGCGCTGATCTAAGCCCCGAGTCTTTAGAACCAGCTCGAGCGCTTGATCCCAGGGGACATTTTGCAGGCGCAGGGTAATACGACCTGTCACCGTGTCACTCGCGACTAAGTTCAGTTCCGTGAAGTCGGCTATAAGCTGCAGCACAGCCCTTACTTCAATATCTTGGAAGTTGAGCGAGATCCGGTCGCCGACATAAGCAAATTCATTCCGTCGTTTATCCATTTCATCTGCGCTTAG
>DOVB01000045.1 GCA_003520285.1 Halieaceae bacterium | reverse complement strand
GTTTATCAATGGCATCAGTGTGCAGCAGTATGCTCAGTGGCGCGATTCCCCAGATATGCCACTCTTCAATCGAGCGCTTCAAGGGCAGTATCCGCCTGGCTCAACAGTGAAGCCCGCGATCGCGCTGGGGGGGCTTCAAATGGGTTTGATCACGCCAGAAACGGCCATCCCAGACCCTGGTTGGTACCAGTTGCCCGGTGGTGACCGCCGTTATCGAGATTGGGTTTTGCGCTTGCGCGGAACGGGGCATGCAGAAACTGTCCAGTTGCACATGGCGATAGCCGAGTCGTGCGACGTCTATTTTTATGACCTTGCGCGGGTGATGACGGTGGATCGAATGCATGATTTTCTGAGTCACTTTTACTTGGGTAAGAAAACCTCGTTAGATACCACTGGGGAGCGGTCAGGCGTGTTACCGTCGACGCAGTGGAAGCGAGCAAATAGAGGCGCGCCTTGGTTTCCTGGTGAGACTCTGAGTGTTGGAATCGGTCAGGGTTATATGCTGGCCACGCCACTGCAACTGGCATTTATGACCGCTGTTATCGCTGGGCGTGGTCAGGCTTATTTGCCAGCATTGGTAGCGGACATCGACGGCGAGGCGAAGGTGTCCTCACCAATAGACTTTCCCGCCATCGCCCCCGAGCACTGGGCAGCGGTGATCGCCGGCATGGAAGCGGTGGTACATGAGGATTCAGGTACAGCGCGAGCGATGAGTAGAGGGCTCACTTATCGGGTGGCAAGTAAAACTGGGACAGCGCAGGTTATCGGTATTGGTCAAGACGAGGAGTACGACGAGACAACGATCGCTGAACGCCATCGGAATCACGGTTTGTTCGTTGCTTTCGCGCCGGTAGAGTCGCCCTCAATTGCAATCGCAGTGATTGTTGAGAACGGTGGCGGGAGTAGTTCAGCCGTGCCGGTTGCGCGCAGTGTCTTAGATACTTGGTTCTCTGATCCCGCTAATCGAGTTCCGTCGACTCAGGAGGTTGCAGAGCGTGGCTGAGTATTTGCGACGCATGCCCAATGATGGGCAGTCCTTTGCGCATACCCGCAGTGTCTGGGCTATTGTAAAACTCGACCCCTCGCTGCTGCTTCTTTTGCTTACACTTTGCAGTATTGGCTTTGTGACACTCACCAGTGCGGTTGACGGCGATCCGGGTGTCCTGCTGCGGCAATCTGTTTATTTAGGCTTAGGTTTTGTCGTTATGGTGGTTGCAGCTCAGATACCGATATACATTTATTCGCGCTGGGCGCCTCGGTTTTACCTGGTTGGTATTCTAGCGCTATTTTTGGTTCTGTTGATGGGAACAGGCGCCAAGGGCGCTCAAAGATGGATTTCACTCGGCGCTTTTCGGTTTCAGCCCTCCGAGATCATGAAGCTCGCAGTACCGCTCACGGTTGCTTGGTACTTGGCGAAGCGGACTCTGCCGCCAAATCCTAAGTACGTCGCTGCGACTCTGATATTAGTAGCCACGCCTGCCTTTCTGATTTTTATGCAGCCTGATTTGGGTACTGCCATTTTGGTGGCAACGGCGGGTTTGTTGGTGCTTTTTCTGAGTGGCTTGTCTTGGCGCTACGTGGGCTTCGCACTGATCTTGCTGGTATCTGCTTTATGGCCACTCTGGGCCTATTTTTTGCGGGACTATCAGAAGCAAAGGGTGCTTACCCTATTCAATCCAGAGAGCGACCGTTTGGGTGCGGGTTGGAATATTATTCAGAGCAAGACCGCCATCGGTTCGGGTGGTTGGTCGGGTAAGGGGTATCTTGAAGGCACACAGGCTCTATTAGATTTTTTGCCCGAGAGTCATACCGATTTCATCATCGCAGTGCTGGCCGAAGAGCAGGGTTTTCGTGGTATTCTGGTGTTGATGCTGGTCTATCTCCTGATCTGTCTGAGATGCCTGTGGATTTCTTATAACGCATCGTCGATGTACGGGCGTCTGGTTGGTGCCAGCATTACCATGACCTTTTTTGTTTATATTGTAGTGAATATGGGGATGGTTGCCGGGATTTTACCCGTCGTTGGTGTGCCTTTGCCGCTCGTGAGTCGCGGTGGTACGTCAATTGTCACGCTGCTTGCGGGCTTTGGTATTTTGATGGCGATTAGTCAAGATAAGCGCCCCTTGAATTAGAGAGGAATGATTTATGCGTAGTCTATTCAGTGTCGGTTTCGCGCTGGTGGTTGGATCGAGCTGGAGTTTTGGTGATTACTCCGACCACCCAGAGTTGGCAGCGCTGAAGCCTGCGTTACTAGAGGCTCAGTATAGCGAGCAGAGCATCAACGAGATTTTTGCCCAAGCCGAGAAGAAACAAGCCATTATCGACGCGATTTCTCGACCTGCCGAAAAAGTATTGCAATGGTACGACTACCGAAAGATTTTCGTGACCGAGCAAAGAATTAGAGAGGGTGTCGAGTTTATGAAAGCGCAGGGGCCCGCTCTAGAGCGAGCAGAGCGCGAACTTGGTGTTCCGAGCGAGATCATCGCCGCAATTATCGGTGTTGAAACCTACTACGGTCGTATTGCCGGATCCTATCGGGTGATTGACGCGCTTTCGACCCTCGCTTTTGATTACCCCAAGCGGGCGCCTTTTTTCAGGAAAGAACTCGTTGCCTATCTCACGCTTGCGCGAGAACAGAACATTGATCCATTGCAGCCCGTTGGATCCTATGCTGGTGCTATGGGTTATGGCCAGTTTATGCCGAGCAGCTACCGCGCCTATGCGATCGATTTTGATGGTGATGAGTTCATTGATATTTGGGGTAATCCGGTCGATGCCATTGGTAGCGTGGCTAATTATCTTAAGCGTCACGGCTGGAAAGAAGGGCAGCCCATTGCTCAGACGCTAGCCCCCGATCAGTTTATGAGCGCTGATTGGTTGTCTGATGGACTTAAACTGCCCTACACGGTAGCTGAGTTACCGCTGCCAACAGGTGTCATCCCAGTTGGCTTGCCGAGTAACGCAAGCATCAAGCCACTGCAGCTTGAAACCATGAACGGCCCGCAGCAGTGGTTGGTGTTTAATAACTTCTACACCATCACTCGCTATAACCACAGTTCGATGTATGCGATGGCTGTAACTGAATTGGCTGACGCCCTGGCGGCAGGATTACAGGCACAGTGATCCCATTCAGACTGCTGTGTCCTTCGGTTCGGGCAGTCGAGCGCGCTTGGCTCGGGCGCAGTGGTCTGGTTCTAATCTTACTATTACTCGCCTCGTGCGCAACTGATCGCTACACGATTCAGCAGGATCGAGCTCCGTCCGTAACGATACGAGCCGATCAGGTCCCTGAAGCCGTGGTTCGAGCTGAGCCAATCCGAGCTGCCGGTAATAAGAGCCCTTATACCGTCAATGGACAAACGTTCACTGTGCTTGATACCGCGCATACCTACCAAGAAGTAGGACTTGCCTCGTGGTATGGGGTGAAGTTTCACGGACATCTCACCTCTAATGGTGAGACATTTGATATGTATCAGCCAACAGCAGCCCACCGTACCCTTCCCATTCCGACTTTTGTGCGGGTAACCAACTTGCAAAATCAGCGTTCCATGATCGTTCGTGTGAATGATCGCGGCCCCTTTCACAGTGACCGGATTATCGATTTATCCTATGGCGCGGCGGTCAAACTCGGTTTTGCCGACTTAGGTACTGCGCAAGTTAGAATCGAGGCTGTAGCGATTGATGGCGTAGACGATTTTCGCGATCGTCCTGAGGGGGTGTATCGCTTTCTTCAAGTGGGGGCTTTTTCCCAGAGGCAGGGCGCTGAGGCGAGTGCAGAAAAAGTTCAGCGTCTTACACAGCGCCCTGTGTTTATCAGTGCGGCGAGTCTGAGTAATGGTCCCGTTTATCGTGTCCGTATCGGCCCAATAGACTCTGGTGAAGAGCTGGCAGCACTCGAGCTTACGCTGGCTGAAGCGGGAGTGTCGAGTGTCAGTCGAATCCGATAGTAGGGTAGTGCTTTGATCATGCGCTCCGATCCGTTACCATGCGCAGGTCTCTGCTTAGAAGGAATCCATCTTATGCGGCAACTGTATTTTGCCTGTGTGCTTATGAGCGTGAGCGGACTCTTGAATGCGGCCATCATACCAGCCCCACCGGAATCCAACCTCAAGGCCTATTTTGTTGTGGATGCGACGACGGGGTTTGTTATTGCCGAGCGCGCCGCCGATGAGGTGTTGCCACCGGCCAGTCTGACCAAACTTATGACCAGCTATGTACTTGCGTACGAAATCGAAAAAGGTCGTGTGTCACCCGAAGATTTGGTGCGCGTCAGTGAGAATGCATGGGCGCAGAACCCGCTGTTTACAGGCTCGTCGCTGATGTGGTTAGAGCCGGGTATGGAAGTCAAAGTCAGGGATATTGAGCGAGGGGTTGTAATATCTTCAGGTAATGATGCCACAGTCGCAATTGCCGAGCATTTGGCGGGTAGCGAGAGTGCGTTTGTTGGCATGATGAATACCCATGCCAATCGCCTTGGCATGAGTGCCTCGTATTTCGAGAATTCACACGGCTTGCCCTCTCCTAATCATGCATCTACTGCCCGCGATTTAGCGACGCTTGCACGTGCAATTATTACGGACTTCCCGACACACTATGAGATTTACGCCGAGCGCGAGTTTACCTTCAATAACATTCGTCAGTTCAATCGTAATTCTTTGCTTGGCGAGGATCCCTCGGTCGATGGTTTAAAGACGGGCTACACCAGCGAGTCAGGGTACAGTTTGGTATCCTCTGCGAAGCGCGGTGAAATGCGACTTATCTCGGTGGTGCTTGGTGCCGATAGTGCCAGGTCACGGGCTCAAGAAACCAGTGCCTTGCTAAATTATGGGTTTCGTTTTTTCGAGACGGCTGAATTACTCGCCGCTGGAAGAGACTTATTAAAGCCTGAAATTTGGATGGGTCAGCAAGATTATGTCGATGTTGGCGTTGTCGAACCAGTGATCTTGACCCTGCCTCGCGGTGAGCGTCGAAATGTAGAGCAGCAGATTCTGTTGAATCAACCTTTAATGGCACCTCTTAAGGCTGGCGATGAAGT
>DOVB01000118.1 GCA_003520285.1 Halieaceae bacterium | reverse complement strand
ACAATTTGGCCCGCCGCCATCCATATTTCGAGGGGTAGCATGAAGCTTGACGCGAGCGATTGAGACGTGACCAACGCGGATATCGTAATCATATGGCTTTAAATGTCAAATAATTGGCTATCATTGAATAGTATTTGCGGTAATGCAAGCAGTACACTCATGGCATTTGGCGTAGAGAGCACAGTATGAGTGGCATGGCTTTACCTGTAATCGTTGGCGTCGGTGGCATTAATGCAGCGGGACGAAGCTCTGGCTATCAGTCTTATCAGTCTATGGTGCGACCGATGTTATCCCCTCGGCAACAGCAAGCCAATATCCTTGCTATGGGCACATTGATGGACTTAACGAATCCCACCCTGGCAGAGGTGCAGCGCGGCACAATGATTCGTGCTATTGAAGCCAGCTATTTCGATACCAGCGCCACACCATGGCAGGCCGGGATTGAGCTTCAGGGGGCGGGGGAAGAACTCAGTTTTCATATCAATGCACGTCGTGCCCCCAATCCCCTGCCGCAGAATTGGCGGGTGCTGGGTTCAGACAATGACGTACTCCACATTAGTGCTACGGGTGGTGTCGATTGCCTCGTACCGAGTGTGCGCGATTTTCCAGTCAAAACCGCAGCAATGTTACCGGGAGGCTTTGATCCCGGCGCACTCTATGCTTCTCGCAACCATCCTAAAGGTCTGCAAATGGCTTTATTTGCTGCATCGGATGCATTAGGGGATTGCGGATTAGAGTGGTCATTTTTGCAGAGTCAGGTGGCGGCCGATCAAGTCAGTGTTTATGTTGGCAGTGCCATGGGACAATTGGACTACCATGGGGCCGGCGGGATGCTTTCAGCCAGACTTCGCGGTGGTCGCGTCACTTCTAAGCAGTGTCCGCTGTCGCTCGCTGAAATGCCGGCAGATTTTATTAATGCCTATGTACTTGGGCATGTTGGTCGCACTGGTGCGGCTTTGGGCGCATGTGCTTCTTTTTTATACAATCTTCGAATGGGGGTTGAGGATATACAGGCGGGTAGGGCGCACATCGCTTTCGTGGGTGGCGCAGATGCTCAGGTCTTACCTGAAGTCATGGACGGTTATGCGGCGATGGGAGCTCTGGCTACCCCAGAGGGCTTGGCGGCGATCGATGGGGTCTCGGTTGATGCCGCAGATCTTCGTTCAATTTGCCGTCCTTTCGGCGAGAACTGTGGTTTCACGATGGGTGAATCTGCTCAAGTGATTATGCTGATGTCCGATGAGTTGGCCTTGCGCGTTGGGGCTCAAATCTACGGTAGTACCCCTCGAGTTGAAGTCTGTTCCGATGGTCACAAGAAGAGTATCTCTGGGCCTGGAGCGGGCAACTATGTCACGGTCGCGAAAATTCTGAGTCAGGCGCGCGCAATCCTCGGAGACCACAGTCTGTGCCATCATGGCTTGGTGCAAGCGCATGGCACTAGTACGCCTCAAAACCGAGTGACTGAGGCACTGATTCTGAATCGAACGGCGCAGGCTTTTGGGATTGAATCGTGGCCCATCACTGCCATTAAAACTTACATCGGTCATTCACTCAGTGCGGCATCAGCGGATCAGCTGGTGGCATCACTGGGCGTGTGGCAATACGGAGTGATCCCGGGAATCGAACATACACGTAGCATCGCAGAGGATGTCGAGCAGGAAAGGCTCGATTTTCTGCTGGAACATCGACGAATCGACCCCGCAGCACTTGATTATGCGGTGCTTAACTCGAAAGGTTTCGGTGGAAACAATGCGTCGGCTTTAATTCTGAGTCCGGCTAAAACTCACCACATCATGCGTGCTCGAACCGACGCTAGTGCGTGGGCCAATTACTTGGACAAGTGCGCGGCCACGGCAGAGCGCAGCCGTTCATATGACAAGTTGATGGCGGCAGAAATTCAGCCCACACGCTACTTGTTCGACCATCAAGTCGCGACCGATAACGATGTTACAGTCACCGCTTCAGAGGTCTTGATTCAGGGCTATGGCAGCATTTCACTCGACCCCACACCGACGGGCTATGACTGCTTGTAACATTGTTGCACCCCCGGCCACTAGGCCGTAAGCTTGCGGTCAATTCGAAGTGATGGATGATGTATTGATGCGATGGATTAACACCAAAGCGCTGCGGTTTTTGCTCTTGGGTTTAGTGTTTTATACCTTGATGCAACTCTTGTTTCCTGAACCAAAGCCTCAGATCGGACCGCTCGCTCAGGGTCGTATCGATGCCTTGGTTGACGAATGGCAAGCCTTGATGGGGCGGCCGATGTCTGACAGTGAGCGGGACAGCGTTCTGTTGGCTGAGCTCGATCGCGATATGTTGTTCGCCAAGGCACTAGAGCTTGAGCTGCACCTGATCGATCCGGTTATCGAGCAGCGATTGATTCGCAATATTGATTTTTTGGGACTGCACTCAGATCAAGAGGATGCCAAAAAGCTAGCGGCCGCACTCGCCATGCGGATGCATTTGGGCGATGAAGTGATTAAGCGCCGATTGATTCAACTTGCCGAGGAGTGGCTGTTGTTGACCAATCCGCCAGTGCCAGTCACCGAACAGGGCGTGAGCGACTATTTTGAAGCGAATGAAGAGACGTTCTGGGCTCCCGAACGCTATACCCTCGCGCACGTGTTCTTTCCTCGTGAACGAGAAGCGGAGGTCCATGCACTTGAACAGGCGATCGCTGCTGAGTCTCTGACCCATGCGCAGGCCTTGCTCCGAGGTGCACCATTTCTGCCCGGATACCAATTCAATCAGCAGACTGCCGAACAACTCGCACGCCAGTTAGGTGCTGGCTTTGTGACCAACTGGCTGGCGACTCAGCCTGTGTCGCAGACGTGGTCGCCGCCAGTTACCTCAACCTTTGGCTGGCACCTTGTGTGGCTCGACAATCTCACTCCCGGTCGAGCTCTGAGCATAGAGGAAGTACGCCCAGACATCGTCGCCAGCCTCGAGCGCCAGCGACGCGCCGATGCACTCGAAGAGGCCAAACAAGCCCTGCGTAACGATTACGAGATGATGTTATGAGACTCTTACTTTGTTTTCTGGGGTGTTTGTGTTTTGTGAATGCTGCACACGCGCACCGTTTTGCACCCTCATCGCTTCAGATAATAGAAGGGTCGGATTATCGCTACGAGGTGTTGTGGAAAACACCGATGCAAACCACGTCTAATACCCCGCTCATTCCCGTCTTGCCGTCCGAGTGTGTGATTTTGCAAGCCAGCGAGCCGCAGCTAGAGGGCACCGCGTACATGCAGCGCTGGAGCGCTGATTGCGGTGCGTACTCGCAAGGATTAATTGAGCAGGATATCCGAGTGGACGGGTTGGCACAGAATCAGGCCAGCGCCATTGTGTCGTTGACGTATCAGGACGGACGCTCGTGGCAGTCCGTGTTGTCCGCCGAGCAGACTTTTGACACGATCCCCGCTGCCCCAACGGCAGCAGGCGTGCTCGGTTCTTATATTGTGCTCGGGGGAGAACATATCTGGGCAGGTCCCGATCATCTTTTGTTCGTGTTGGGTCTTGTGTTGTTGGTGTCGGGGCTGCGTTCTTTATTAATTACCATCACAGCATTTACAGTGGGACACAGCATTACTCTGGCACTGGTGACACTGGGCGTATTTGATTACCCGGTAAGTTTGGTGGAGTTTCTGATTGCATTGAGTATTTTTATGTTGGCACTCGAGGTTAACGCAGACAAGCCGGGTTGGTTTGCTCGTTTTCCCTGGGCCGTAGCGGTCGGGTTCGGGCTGCTACACGGGATGGGCTTTGCTGGGGCCTTGGCCGAAGTGGGCTTACCTCAAGGTCAGGTCCCTTTGGCGCTGTTGTCATTTAATATCGGGATAGAGCTGGGGCAGATTCTGTTTGTACTGCTGATTGTGATGCTCGGTTACGTCCTAAAACATAAAGCATCGTCGTTGCAGCAAAGGGCTGCGCCGGTTGCCATTTACGGCATGGGCGGCGTTGCTGCTATGTGGTGCATTGAACGAGGCTTGTCGGTACTGGGCGTTTAAGGGCAAGCAAGGCTAGGGCGCCTGCCCCGGCCAGTTAGCCATGTCTACCCA
>DOVB01000181.1 GCA_003520285.1 Halieaceae bacterium | reverse complement strand
TTAATCTCGGGGCGAGGCAGCAATATGACTGCCATTATCGAGGCTTGCGAAGCGGGCAAGATAAAGGGCTCGCCGGCACTGGTTATTGCCAATAATGCCACCGCGGAGGGACTAGAAAGTGCTCGCAAGCACGGTATTCCAGCCATAGTTTGCGATCACCGACAGTTTGCAAGTCGCGAAACCTTTGAAAGCCAGATCATCGAAGAACTGCGTCAACATCAGGTGGATGTTGTGATTTTGGCAGGGTTCATGCGCATCTTAACCTCAACTCTGATCGCACCTTATCTTGGTCGGATGCTCAATATCCATCCTTCTTTACTCCCTAAGTATCCTGGATTGAATACTCATCAACGCGCCCTTGACGCGGGTGATCGCTTTGCTGGTGCTACCGTGCATTTCGTCACTGAGGAACTCGATGCAGGTCCCGCTGTCATACAAGGACATACCCCTATTGTTGACAATGATGATCACAACACACTTCGCGAGCGCGTGCTCAAGATCGAACACCAAATCTACCCGCTTGCAGTTGCGTGGCTGTGCGAAGGTAGAGTCCAGCTCGACGGAGCAACGGCGACTTTCGACGGTCAACGCTTGCCACCAACGGGTATCGATTTTGCAGCGGGCTAGACGCTTTATACCCGTCTGCTTGAGTATGCTCTTGTCGTCGGTTGTTATGGCCCAAAACATGGGTACGGGCTTGGAACCCTACTCGGTCACTTATAAGACCAAGGCGCGTGGCCTCACCATGATTCTTGAACGATCTCTGTCGATCACCGATGATGGACACTTCAATCTAGCCAACTCAGGGAAAGTCTTGTTAGCCGGCTTCGTCGAAACCAGCCTCTTTGATCTTATCGGTAGCACCATAGTGCCCAAACGCTATGTTTACCGTGGCACGGGTTTGATTCAGCGAAAACGCGAACTCATTTTTTTACCCTCTGAAGGCAAAGTCGAAAGCCTCAAGGACGCAACGTGGCATAGCGTCGATATCGGCCCAAACACCTACGATCGGGTCAGCCAGCTTGAGCAGCTTAGACTCAATTTATTGAATGGCGCAGAGCCAACACAGGACTTTTCAGTCGAGATTATCGATGGCAACCGGGTCAAACGCTACACGTTTAAGTTCACTGGCTATGAGCAACTCGACACCCCGCTGGGCACAATCAACACGCTTCAGTACACGCGGGGCGGTGAAGACAATGAGCGCGAGTCTAAAATATGGCTCGCTCCAGATTGGCAATATCTCATGGTCAAAACAACGCATCTAGAAAATGACACAATCGTTGAGGCCATGATTCAAAGCGGATCGATTGCTGACGAACTGATAGCAGTTACGCCCGCGGCAGAGTGACGCCTCGCTGTCCCTGATACTTCCCGCCGCGATCCTTATAGCTGACCTCACACACCTCGTCAGATTCAAAAAATAGCATCTGTGCCACGCCCTCATTGGCATAGATTTTTGCCGGCAAGGTCGTGGTATTGGAAAACTCTAAGGTCACGTGGCCTTCCCACTCGGGCTCTAGAGGCGTGACGTTGACGATAATCCCGCAACGAGCGTACGTGCTCTTCCCTAAACAGATCGTCAGCACATTCCGCGGAATACGAAAATACTCAACGGTACGCGCCAATGCGAACGAGTTTGGCGGGATGATACAAACGTCAGATTCGACATCTACAAACGAGCTTTCGTCAAATGCCTTAGGGTCAACTGTCGCCGAATGAATATTCGTAAAGACTTTAAACTCTCGTGAGCATCGCACATCATAGCCGTAGCTCGACGTACCAAACGACACAATTTTATCGCCTCGGCCGTCTTGGCGCACCTGACCCGGCTCAAACGGTTCGATCATGCCATTTTTGGCCGCCATTTCGCGTATCCAGCGGTCGGATTTAATACTCATCAGATTGCGTCCTTACGTCACTCATCGCTAAATTGCACCGTCGGTGCACTCGGTGTCTCTGTCTTATTCAATGCCCGCAACATGGCGTCGGCCGCCTCAATGTAAAGCACCGACTCCTTCGAGTTCGGATGACTCATCACAACGGGCAAACCTTGGTCTCCAGACTCTCGTATTGCGAGCGTCAACGGCAAACTAGCCAACAAAGGGACATTATAGTCCTCTGCCATTTTTGCACCACCAAGATGCCCAAAAATGGGCTCCTGATGACCACATGCGGAGCAAATATGGACTGACATATTTTCTACCAAACCCAGAACTGGAACCGCGACCTTGTTGAACATTTCGATCGCTTTCTTGGCATCGAGCAAGGCGATATCTTGCGGTGTCGTGACGATCACTGCACCTGCGAGCTTTGCCTTCTGTGACAAAGTAAGCTGAATATCACCCGTCCCGGGTGGCATATCGACCAATAAAATATCCAGCTCGCCCCACAGGGTTTGTTCGAGCATCTGTGTCAAGGCGCCACCTGCCATTGGTCCTCGCCACACCATAGGCGTGCGCTCGGTCACCAAGTACCCCATGGACATGGTCTTAATGCCACCGACTTCAATCGGATAAAAATACTGCCGTTCGTGAGTCTTTGGTTTGGTGCCTTCTGATACGCCCAGCATCATAGCCACACTGGGGCCATAGATATCAGCATCCAGTAAACCTATTCGCAACCCCAGATGCTGCAGAGCAAAAGCGAGATTAACCGCTGTTGTTGACTTACCAACCCCTCCTTTACCAGAGGCTACAGCAATAATCGCACCGACTTGCTCCATTCACTCAACTCCATCACGCGGAAAACCACCTAGTATAAAGAGCACAAGAGCCAGCAACAACGTTTAGCTTTTGGAAAACGCGGTCGCAAACGGTATCATACGCACCCCGAGACAAAAGGCCCGAGTTATGTCTGTTAAACCCGCCAGAAGAATCCTGGTTACCAGCGCTTTACCCTATGCGAACGGTTCGCTTCATTTGGGTCATTTACTCGAGATGATCCAAACGGATATTTGGGTTCGCTTCCAGCAGTCTTGCGGCCACGAGTGCTACTACATTTGCGCAGACGATGCTCACGGTACTGCGATTATGTTGAGAGCCGAATCACTTGGGCTGTCGCCTGAGGCTTTGATCGAGCAGGTTCACCAAGAGCATGAGCGCGATGCTCGTGGATTCTTGGTGAATTTTGATCATTTTCACACGACGCACAGCGACGAGAACAGATACTGGAGTGAGCGCATTTATTCATCACTGCGCGATAAAGGGCAAATCGTTAAACGGACCATCACCCAAGCTTACGACCCAGAGAAGCAGCTTTTTCTAGCGGATCGATTTATTCGAGGATCCTGCCCTAAATGTAAGAGCCCCGGGCAATATGGCGATAACTGCGAGCAGTGTGGAGCAACCTATTCACCCAGTGATCTCATTGATCCTGTATCGGCACTGTCGGGTGCAAAACCAATCGATAAAGAATCCGAACACTACTTTCTTGATCTAGCACAGTCGACCGAACTGCTGACACAATGGATTAACAGTGGTCGGTTGCAGTCTCAGGTCGCCAACAAACTGAAAGAATGGCTCACTAGCGGCTTACAGGCATGGGATATTAGCCGCGATGCGCCTTATTTTGGGTTTGAAATTCCCGACGCGCCGGGTAAGTATTTTTACGTTTGGCTTGATGCACCTGTGGGCTACATCGCGAGTTTCGAGCACTTTTGCAAGCACCATGGCAAAGACTTCGAACCGTTTTGGTTTAACGAGCAAGAGACCGAGCTCTATCACTTTATCGGCAAGGACATCATCAACTTCCATGGCTTATTTTGGCCTGCCATGCTCAACGCAGCGGGTTTGCGAGCACCATCTGCGATCTACGCGCACGGCTTTCTGACCGTGAATGGCACCAAGATGTCTAAGAGTCGCGGCACCTTTATCAAAGCCAGTACGTACTTAGAGCACCTTCACCCAGAATACTTGCGCTACTACTTTGCCGCCAAACTGGGGGCATCAGTTGACGATATCGATCTCAACTTCGAGGATTTTATTCAGCGTGTGAATTCCGATGTGGTCGGCAAAATCGTCAATATTGCCTCTCGTTCAGCTGGCTTTTTAAAGAAACGTTTCGACAACACACTCGCCACAGAACATGAAGATACGGCGTTAATGGAAGCTTTACTCAGTGCGGCACCGAACATTCGCCAGCACTTCGACGATCGAAACTACAATCGCGCGGTACGCGAGATTATTGCTCTTGCCGATAAGGTCAATCAGTTCATCGATGACAAACAGCCTTGGGCACTCGCAAAAGACACAACCAATGATGCACAAGTTCACCGCGTCTGCTCCGATGCCATTCAGGCCTTCAGAATACTCATGTGCTATCTGTCGCCGATCTTACCCGAAATGGCGACCAACGCGAGCGCTTTCCTGAATACTGCGCTCACATTTGAGAGCCTCGAATTAGGTCTATTACCGGGTGGCCACAAGATCGACAATTTCAAACCGCTCATGCAGCGCATCGAGAGCGCTGCCATTGAAGCACTTGTATCGAGTGAAGCAGCAGAGAGCAGTCCGGCAGATCAACCTACCAATGCGAATCCACCCGAGCTCGAAACTCAGGATCAGATTGATTTTGAAAGCTTCGCTAAAGTAGACCTGAGAGTCGCTGATATCATCGCCGCCGAGACTATTGAGGACGCAGACAAGCTCTTGCGGCTCACTGTATCGCTGGGTGATACTCAAAGAACCATCATTGCCGGTATCAAGAGTGCTTACAGTGCTGAGCAGTTGATTGGGCGTCAGATCGTGGTAGTGGCGAATCTTGCACCCAGAACCATGCGCTTCGGCGTCTCTGAAGGTATGGCGCTCGCCGCCGGCCCAGGAGGTGAAGACCTCTTCTTGATATCACCAGACAGCGGCGCTAAAGCAGGGATGCAAGTCAA
>DOVB01000194.1 GCA_003520285.1 Halieaceae bacterium | reverse complement strand
CGTGCTCGTTAACAAGGTACTGCAATTCCATGACAAGATTATCTTGCGAGGTGCCAATGGGATCAGAGATGCTTTGTCGAATGCCTTCCAGGCGGACTCGCTTTTGATCGGTCGATGATTCTTGACTATCGGCGATGTCATCGAGTATTCGGCAGCATCGATACAACCGCGCTGCTGTGATTGCCCGCGCTCGGCCTAAGAACAGCGAAGCCCAATAGAACGTCTTGCCATGTTGCGCGAGGGTGGTTAGTGCGTCTTGCCCCTGAGTTCCCCCGCTGGTAGGTGAGTCCATACGACTGGCCTTTACGTCGAGATACCTGTCAGCAGATTTTCTACCACTTTGGCTGATGATAATACCCCAGGTAGGCCCGCCCCGGGGTGAGTTCCTGCGCCCGTGAAGTATAAATTGGAAACGTCGGGGTCACGATTGTGGTAGCGGAAATAGGCCGACTGAGTCAGAGTCGGGGCAATTGAGAAACCGGCACCGTGCTCTGATCGATACTGTGTCTTAAAGTCTTCTGGTGTCATCCAAAAATCTGAGCAAATGGTCTCATCGAGGCCCGGTAAAATGGTGTCGCCAAGTGCGGCTACGATTCGATCGCGTAGTTTCGGCCCCTCAATATCCCAATCGGTACCCGATTTAAGATTAGACACGGGGCACAAAACGTAAAAACTATCGCAGTTGGGCGGCCCAAAGCTGGGATCCGTTGCGGTGGGTCGGTGTAAATAAAGTGAGAAGTCATCGGGGATCACGTGATGATCAAAAATATCTTCGAGTAATTCTTTGTGCCTCGGCCCGAGCCATATGGTGTGGTGCGCGATATCGGGATAGGTCTTTTGGGTGCCGAAATAGAGCACGTAAAGGCCCATCGAATATTGCGTGAGGCTGTCTGGACGCCGAATTCGCTGCCGTTTTAAATACGAGGGCAGCAGGGCTTTGTAGGCATGCGGCGCATCACCATTGAATATGACATTATCGGCGGTCAGGTGTTCCCCAGACGCAAGCACGACCCCCGTGGCCACCCCGTTTTCGATGGTGATCTGGTCAACATCGGAGCCAGTTCGAATCGTGATCTGCTCTTCTTCCATCAGCTTTGTGAGCGCATCTACCAGTGCTCCGGTACCCCCCATACAGAAGTGGATACCCCATTGACGCTCAAGATAGTGAATGAGGGTGTAGATCGATGTTGTGGTGTAAGGGTTGCCACCGACCAACAATGGATGAACTGAAAAAACTTTGCGGAGATGTTCATCTTTAATAAAGTGCGAGACCAAGCCAAACACAGTACGATAGCTGTGCAGGCGGAGCAGGGCCGGGACTTGCTTTAACATTGTCGAAAATTGGGTGAAAGGTTGGCTGGAAAGCTGCTCAAAGCCAACCGCGAAAATCTTTTTTGAGAGCGCGAGTAGCTTTTGGTAACCCGCAACATCGGCTTCGTTAAATCGTGCGATTTCTTGCAGGGTGTGGTCAATATCACCGCGGTACGTAAAGGTGCTGCCATCGCTGAAATAAAACTCGTACCAAGTGTCGAGTGGCACCAGGGTGGCGTAGTCGTGCAACGATTTCTGGAACAGTTCAAACAGCTCCTCGAACATAAAAGGAGCGGTAATTACTGTGGGGCCCGCATCGTGCTTGAAGCCATCGCGCTCGAACACTTGGGCTCTGCCACCGAGCGACTCCAGCCGTTCCAAGAGTGTGACCTCGTGTCCCAGTGCTCTGCATCGTAAGGCCGTTGCTATACCGCCAAAACCCGCACCTACCACGATGGTTTGCGTCACACTGTTACTCCTAAGGTTGGAAGGTGAGCTGCTTTGCTCTGGTCAGCTGATAGGCAAGCCATTGTTGCAAGTCGCAAATGACTCGCTGAACTGCAGGTGCGAGGTGGCTGAGCTCAGCGCTTGCCTCATTATAATGGAAACTGAGGCGGTTCGAAGTGCTCTGAAACGCGGAAGATTGTTTAATAAGGTGCCACCACTCTCGAGTTTCAACCGTATCCGCTATTAACTCGCCTGAACGGATTTTATCTGCCCACAGCTCAAAGCGCGCCTTCTGTGGTATCGATAAATCTTCTTTAAAGCAGGCGATCACTGCATTGGGGCGGCAATTGGCTAAATCAGAGCAGGGGCTTTGGGCGCCGTCGGTGCCATTAAAATTGTTGAGGTCATTGATAATCTGGAAGCAAATTGCGGCATGTTCAAAGTAGGTTTGCGCGCGCGACGTATCAATCTGGAAGCCAGCGATGATACTTGCTCCAAGCACGGGTAAGCTGAGCAATGGTGCGGTTTTAGCCACGGCTAGTTGGTGATAAGTTTCCCAGTCTGGATAGCCCGCTGTGCTGAATTCCCCCGCTTGCCCTCCCACCAGTGTGGCGATGGCAGTTGAAATCAGTGGAACGCTGCGCAGGCCCGCTCGAGCGCCAAACTCGTACGCTTTGGCTAGATAGTAGTCGCCCAGACAAATTGCGACGGCTTCTCCGTATTGTCGGTAAACGGTTTTTTGGCCACGACGGTGGGTGTCTCGATCACACAGGTCGTCGTGAACCAGCGATGCATTGTGCAAAAGTTCGACTGTGATAGCCCACTGCTCGGCAGCATCTTGGGCTACTCCAAACTCTTCGCAAGCCTCGAGTGCGAGACATCCCCGTAACAACTTCCCCGAGGCGTTAAAGTGGGTCGCGGAGGCCTCTCGCAGGCTCGCGGGTGCGTCTTGGCTGACGCCGTTGAGTAAGTGCGCAATCAGTGCCCGAGGTTTGGTCTCGCCCTGTTCGCGACGCGCCTGTTCGCTGTGTATCGCTGTGGTCATAATCCAACCTTAGTTTATAGTTGTTTGGCGTTGGTATTGAGCAGTATGCACATCTTACCGCGATAGGGTCAGTTTACCGAAAAAAAAGTAGCACCGGTATCTTGACGCTCACTTTACTGGTGGATGCAACAAAAACGTTTTTTTATCATGCGCTTATTGATACAGTGTACGGGGGTGGATAATTTTGTAAAAAAAGTGATCCGTTTCCATTCACGACACGCGTATAGTGTGGTGATGTCGCACAGGCTTACTGCGGGCGGCAACACAGTGGTATTTTATCTCGAGATAAGAACAATAGGAGAAAGACAATGTTAGGTACTAACATCAATGTGTGGCAGAAAGCAGGCATCGTGGGCCTGTTTACACTTGGTTCAAGCGCAGTATTCGCGAATACTATGCTTCAGTCAGGTGATTTCGTAGGGTACTCTTTCTGGTTGATTTCAATGGCGCTAGCAGCGTCCACGATCTTCTTCCTGATGGAAGCTCTGCGAATGGGCGGCAAGTGGGCAACCAGCCTTACGGTATCGGCACTTGTTACATTCATAGCGGCATTCCATTACATGTACATGCGCGAAGTCTGGGTCACAACTGGCACGTCGCCAACCGACTTCCGCTACATCGACTGGTTACTGACCGTTCCATTACTCATGATCGAGTTCTATCTGATTCTAGCAGCGATTGCGAAGGTATCAGGCGGAATTTTCTGGCGTCTGTTAATCGGCACCTTGGTCATGTTGATCCCCGGATACATGGGAGAAGCAGGTTATCTCAATGTCACCGTCGGTTTCGTAATCGGTATGTTGGGATGGTTCTACATTCTGTACGAAATCTTTGCTGGTGAAGCGAGCAAAGTTGCTGCATCACAGGCAACCCCAGCGGTGCAGAAGTCATACAACTTGATGAAGTGGACGGTCACTATTGGTTGGGCGATTTACCCAATCGGTTACTTCTTCGGTTACTTGGCGGGCGGCACTGACGAAGGTACACTGAACATCGTGTACAACTTGGCAGACGTGTTGAATAAGATCGCCTTTGGTCTGTTCATCTGGTATGCAGCAAACGAAGATACTTCAGCTAAGGCATAAGCATAAGTTCGAAGCTGAAGCGAGAAAGCCGCCTTTGGGCGGCTTTTTTTATTGCTTGTGATTGCAGAACTGGGTCGATGAGCCGCTTTAGCAAGAGGTGATGGTCGCTCGTTAATCCCGGCCCGATAAAAAGTATTTCCAAGAAATCGCATAAAAAGCTCAGTTTTGACAAGAAAACCACTCACGGAATTGGAAATTCCTGTAAACTCACGCGCAAAATTTAGGTTGTATATCTTTAACACCACTAACTCAACGAGTAGAGCAATGACAGATCTATCTTTGTATCGAAATATCGGAATTTTTGCGCACGTAGATGCAGGTAAAACGACAACTACAGAGCGTATTTTGAAGTTGACCGGAAAAATCCACAGGACCGGCGAAGTGCATGACGGTGCCGCTACTACGGATTTTATGGAGCAAGAACAAGAGCGCGGTATTACCATTCAATCGGCGGCCACGACCTGTTTCTGGAATGACCATCGAATGAATATTATCGACACTCCCGGACACGTGGACTTTACTGTGGAAGTCTATCGTTCATTGAAAGTGCTCGATGGTGGTGTTGGTGTCTTTTGTGGATCGGGTGGCGTAGAGCCTCAATCTGAGACCAATTGGCGCTATGCGAACGACTCACGTGTCGCTCGTTTAATTTTCGTGAACAAACTTGATCGCATGGGCGCCGATTTTTATCGGGTCGTCGACCAAGTACGCGACGTCTTAGATGCGCAGCCGCTTGTCATGACATTACCAATCGGTACCGAAGAAAATTTTATTGGTGTAGTCGATGTTCTTACCAAGCGGGCTTACATTTGGGATGATACCGGCTTGCCAGAGAACTTTGAAATTACCGATGTCCCTGCAGATATGGTCGACGATGTCGATGCCTATCACGAGCAGCTTATCGAGACTGCGGTAGAGCAAGACGATGATTTGATGATGGCCTACATGGAGGGCGAGACCCCTTCGATCGAAGATATCAAGCGATGTGTTCGCAACGGAACGCGCAAACTTGATTTCTTTCCAACCTACTGCGGATCTGCCTTTAAGAACAAAGGTATTCAGTTGGTGTTAGACGCAGTCGTTGATTACTTGCCAAGTCCCACAGAAGTCGATCCTCAGCCTCTGACGGATGAAGAAGGAAACCCGACCGGTGCCTTTGCGACAGTATCTGTCGACGAGCCTTTCCGCGCGCTGGCGTTTAAGATTATGGACGACCGTTTCGGAGCGCTGACTTTCGTTCGGGTATACTCAGGTAAAATGAAAAAGGGCGATTCGATCATGAACGCCGCCACAGGTAAGACTGAGCGCGTTGGTCGTATGGTGGAAATGCACGCTAATGAGCGCAATGAAATTGACAGCGTTCAAGCGGGTGATATTTTTGCCTGTATTGGCATGAAGTCGGTCCAGACCGGTCACACGCTGTGTGATCCGAATCATCATTGTACGCTGGAAGCAATGGTATTCCCCGAACCGGTTATTTCGATCGCTGTAGCGCCGAAAGATAAGGGTGGTTCAGAGAAAATGGGTATCGCAATCGGTAAAATGATCGCTGAAGATCCGTCTTTCCGAGTAGAGACTGACGAAGACTCGGGCGAAACGATCTTGAAAGGTATGGGTGAGCTTCACTTAGACATCAAGATCGATATTCTCAAGCGGACCTATGGTGTCGAGCTCGAAGTGGGTCAGCCTCAGGTCGCGTATCGCGAGACCATTACGCAAGCGGTCGATGACAGTTACACCCATAAGAAGCAGTCTGGTGGATCGGGTCAGTACGGTAAGATCGACTACAAGATTCGCCCCGGCGAGGTTGGTTCAGGCTTTACCTTTAAGTCGAGTGTTGTGGGCGGTAACGTACCAAAAGAGTTTTTCCCTGCGATCGAAAAAGGTTTTGCAGGCATGATGGAGATGGGCCCTCTGGCTGGATTCCCAGTGTTAGATGTTGAGGTCGAGCTCTGTGATGGCGGCTACCACGCCGTTGACTCGTCTGCTATCGCATTTGAGCTCGCAGCTCGCGGTGCGTATCGCCAGTCGATGTCTAAAGCAGGCCCGCAACTGATTGAACCCATTATGAAAGTAGATGTGTTTACACCGGAAGATCACGTCGGTGACGTTATTGGTGACTTGAACCGTCGTCGCGGCATGATCAAAGATCAAATGCCAAGCTCGACGGGCGTTCGTGTGAAAGCGGATATCCCTTTATCCGAGATGTTTGGTTACATCGGTCACCTACGAACCATGACCTCGGGCCGTGGCCAGTTCTCGATGGAATTCTCACACTATAATCCTTGCCCTGCCGTGGTGTCCGCTAAGGTAATTGAAGAAGCGAAAGCACGCAAGGCTGCGAAAAGTAAGTGAGCCTTTGGGGCTTGTAAAGACCGAGCTTATGAATTGACCCCCGATAGTTACACAAACCAACATCGGGGTTTGTTCTTTATACTGGTTTTTTTGCCTTCGATTTTGTCATGCGCCCGGCAGGTTCTTGAGAGGGCCTGATCTTGAGTCATTACCGCTCTGGGGCCTGAGCACCAATTAACTAGAGCAGGGTAGACCCGACTAACTCGCTGCTCGGTGTTTTAAAATCCCAAGTCTTCTTGGGTCACTTGCACATTGATTTCTTCGTCATCAACTTGCGCATTGATAAGGATCGGTTGGCAGCAAACAGAGCAATCTTCGGTGTAGGTTTGAGACTCCGAGGGATCGATGAGTAAGGTGATTTCCTCCCAACAGTAAGGACAGGTAACAACTTCTTCGTATAAGAGTGACATGGCTTAATCCTTTGTAATCATGGCGTCGGGGAGCGATTTAGGTTGGCTATTATGACAGAGACGCCTCGGTTTGATCGAATGTGATAACATTCCGCGCGTCTTTAACTATCCCATAACCTACAGAATATTGGATCCTCTATGTCAGAGTCGCTCGATGTCATCACACAGCTCAACCAAGACGTACCGCAGTTCATCAAATTACTTGGGGGAAGGGTGGTCGCCGTTGACCACGACAACCTCGTCTGCACTTTCGAATTTAATATCGGTCGGGAATACTGCCACTCAATAGATATCGTTCAGGGAGGCTTTGTGACAGCCATGTTGGATGCAGCGATGTCGCACGCCATTTTTGCGGTGGATCAAACGGTGGTTGGCGTATCTTCACTTGAGATTAAAACCAGTTTTCTCGAGGCTACTCGAGCAGGCGCGCTGACGGTGAAGGGAAAAGTGATTAAATCGAGTTACAAAATAGCTTTTTTCGAAGGCCACATTACCAACAGCGAGGGCCTGTTAACAGCGACCGCCAGCTCGGTTGCTAAATTGGTCCGCAATAGTCAATAAGACCGAATCCGCGGTGCTGATGTCACTGCTCGCAGTCGGGTCACAAGGTCGATTGTGGACAATGGTCTCAGCGCTGCGCCCAATTGTATTAGCCTGTTGCAAAGCGGAATGGACGCGCGCCTGTCTTCACTCGCCTGCGTTCAGTACAAGGCAACCGGGTTGATCATGGCTTGGACGGTGCCTTGTATTCGAGGCTGACCCAGCACAAACATGAACTCGTTGACGCCATCACGCACCAGAGCGCCGGTATTCATCGTTTCTAAAATGTAGATACCGTGATCTTTCAGGAGCGTCACGTGTCCATAAAAGACTTTATCGCCGGGCTTGGGCGGAATGGCCTCAAGACCCCAAGTGTCGGCGCCGACAGCCATGGGCTTGAGCGACGCCATATAGACTGCACCTTCGTTGGTGAGCCCCGGTTGTGTCGAACCCCACGCCATCGGATCATTGGTGAGCATGCCGTCAGTCCAGCCGGTGTGGAACAACACGATGTCCCCCTCGTTAACAGTCACGTTTTGGTTGGCCATTGCCGCCTTAATCTCGAGCTCGCCAAAATGAGCCCCTGCAGCCATGGTATCAGTACCAAAATGTTTGGCCATGTCGACAATTACAGCCCGAGCCACAAGCGGCGGAACAGCATGGGTCCCGAGTTTGGTAAGCCCACTAAGTGCAGAGATTTCTTTCTCGTCTAAACAATTGTAGTAGTAGCCGTCTTCACCCATATGGCCCAGCCCATCTAACTGTGAGCCAATACCAATCCAAGTTTGCAGCAGATCGTCGTTGTAGTTCCCTTGGTACCCGAATTCGGCCAGTTTCTGTCCGCCTTGCTGGTTGGGTTGTACTACCTGCAAGCTGAGCGAGCGGAATTGAACAATAGTGAATCGATTGTTTCAGACCCCGTCAAGGATCAACCCCTATTAGATAGTAACAATCAAGAACTGGAATCCAAAGTGGATCGCCTAGAAAATTTAATTCTAGAACTAGCGGAGAATATTCAAAAT
>DOVB01000277.1 GCA_003520285.1 Halieaceae bacterium | reverse complement strand
ATGGGTGACCTAGCGCCCGTACTGCTGTCAATTCCCGAACGGACCCACGGCACCATCCTATACTTGGATGCCCTTGACCCCATCTTGATCACTCGATACAGCGAGACTCGACGCAAGCATCCGTTGAGCAACACCAAAACGACCTTATCCGATGCGATCGGTAAAGAACGCGAACTGCTCGAACCTATCTTAGAACTGGCATCTATCGTAGTCGATACCAGTGATATGACCATTTATGAACTGCGCGATACCATCCGACAGCGTTTGCTTGGCGCAGAAAAAGGCGAACTCTCGCTGCTTTTTCAATCATTCGGATTTAAAAAAGGAATCCCCTCTGATGCCGACTTGGTATTCGACGTTAGGATGTTACCCAACCCACACTGGGTAAAGGAACTTCGACTCCTGAACGGCACCGACGATGCTGTGATCGAGTTTCTAGGACAACAGCCCCTCACCGACGCGCTATATCAAGATATTAAGCAGTTTGTTGAAAAGTGGTTGCCTTCCTATGGGCAAAGTAATCGAAGTTACGTCACCATAGCGATTGGATGTACGGGTGGCCAGCATCGCTCAGTGTATATGGCTCGACGACTCTATTTACACTTCTCAGAGCAGATGACTAACACCCATATCCGTCATCGTGAGCTGAGCTCAAAAGAGGAGTGAAGCGGAGATGATTGAGACCTCTGTCACCATCAGTAATAAGCTCGGGCTGCATGCTCGCGCTGCTGCCAAGTTCATCGCCTGCGCCTCACGCTACGCGTCGGATATTAAAGTGGGGCACACCAACGAGGTATTGGTTGACGGTAAAAGTATCATGGCTGTAATGATGCTTGCGGCGGCCAAGGGCACTGTGCTTACCCTTCAGATCGACGGCAAAGATGAGCTCAGCGCCTGCGAGGCTCTGCAAACTCTGATCGATAACCGATTTGATGAACCTGAGTAGCTAAGCGCACGAAATCAAAAGCCGGAAATGGCTAAATCTGGTATCCTACGGTCGCTATTAGGGAGCCCCAACGGATGTCATCAAAACTCAGCCATGTTGCTCACGAGAAACTCGAGTCTTTACTGAACTCGAGCGATAGCTCGCGCATCGCTGACGTGAGTAGCATGCTGAATGACATGCCCCCAGCGGATGTCGCGCATTTAATTGAATCATCAACACCCAAGCTCCGCCAGCTCCTGTGGCAACTGGTCGACACTGAGCTTGAAGGTGAGGTCATTGGCGAGCTCAGCGAAGATCTGCAGAGCCAGTTCCTTGCCGAGATGGATGCCTCTGAAGTCGCTTCGATGACCGAGGGGATGGCGGACGATGACATCGCCGACATTCTGCAACAGCTTCCGGGTGCAGTGACTCAGGAAGTGCTAGCCTCGATGGATCAACAGGACCGTGCACGAATCGAGCGCGTGTTGCCTTACGCCGAGGATACTGCCGGTGGTCTGATGACTACCGATGCGATTACTATCCGCGCCCGAGTCACGCTTGACGTTGTGCTTCGCTACCTGCGACGCCACTCCGAAATACCACCGATGACCGACAATCTCATCGTTGTGAACACTCAAGATCAGTATATTGGGCTCCTGCCCTTGCGAACCTTGCTCGTCTCGGATCCCTCAGCGTCAGTTCGAGAGATGATGGTAACCGATGTCAGCGCCATACCGGCGGAGATGACCGATACCGAAGTTGCGCGCCTGTTCGAGCGCAATGACTGGGTATCAGCACCAGTGATCGATACTGAAGGTAAGCTGTTAGGGCGGATTACCATCGACGACGTGGTAGACGTGATCCGAGAAGATGCCGATCACTCCTTTATGTCGATGGCAGGCCTCGATGAAGAGCAGGACACCTTCGCACCCGTTTTTAAAACCACGCCACGTCGCGCGCTCTGGCTTGGGATTAATCTCATCACTGCCTTTATCGCCGCAGGGGTGATCAATCTATTCCAAGATACCATCGAGAAAGTAGTCGCTCTTGCTGTGCTGATGCCCATCGTAGCCTCTATGGGCGGCATTGCAGGAACACAAACATTGACCGTAATCGTACGAGGCATCGCCGTCGGTCAGATTTCTCGCAACAACCAAAGTTGGCTCGTCAATCGGGAACTCGCCGTTGGCGTTTTGAACGGACTATTGTGGGCCGCCGTTGTCGGCATTGTCGCTTCAGTCTGGTTTAATGATTGGACCCTGTCATTGGTTATCGCGATTGCCCTCGTAATTAATCTGATCACAGCCTCTCTGGTGGGAGCCTTACTTCCACTTTTCCTCAATCGGATTGGGATTGATCCAGCCTTGGCTGGGGGCGTCATTTTAACCACAGTCACCGACGTTGTAGGATTTCTCTCATTTCTTGGCCTAGCGACATTCTTTTATGCATGATGAAAACCACGATGATTGGGATGACCAACCCAGTAAAAGCCAAGTAAAGCGTGAGTTGGCCGAGCTGGTCACCCTTGCAAAAGAGCTGGTGGAACTCCCTCAGAAACGCCTTGATCAGATTCCTCTCGACGACGACGTGCTAGCCGAAGGGATTGCTCTTGCCCGGCGAATCACAGCAAATAGTGGCAAGAAGCGACAAATTCAGTTCATCGGCAAACGACTCCGACAGGTTGATACTGGTCCGATATTAAAAGCGCTCAACCAGCAGCATGACACAGATACTGCCGCCACCGAGCAACACCACCAAGCTGAGGCTTGGCGCTTATCCATTTTAAAAGAAGGTCAATCGGCGATTAATGCATTCATTGGCAAATATCCGCAGGCTGAGCGAACCCAAATTCGATCGCTGTGGCAGCAGGCGGTCAAAGAAACAAGCCAACAAGAGCCTCCAGTCGCCTTTCGAAAGCTCTATCGCACCTTGCTCGAGGCGATTACTTTTCGCGCCTAGACAACGCAGGCAGAGAAGCCCATCATAGACCTCCCGTGTTACGCGCCGTCCGGCACGGTCGTCTCACTCGCCGGGCCATCCGCATCTGCAGGGCTGTCTTCTTCTGGGGCACTCTCTGGTGTCTTCTTGGGCTCAGGGCCCGATTGAGTATCGAACAGCCGATCGAACTTTAGAATCGGCTCCTGCCAAGTGCCAGAGACTTGGTAAACCGCACTCGAGAACCTATCTACTTGTTTCTCAAAAATTTTACTGATGACATACACACCAGCCGCGGCGGGAAGACCGCCCGTGAGCGCGGCTAGCCACGGTAAATTATTGGCGACGGGTAAGGTTGCTGTTAACCGTCCAGTCAGACTCTCATCGAGCAAGTTCGCACTGCCGGCAAACTGAAACTGACTTGAACTACTGTTGACATACAACTCGGGGACATCAATCAGACCGAGCTGGGTATCAGCCCGCAGCTGAACCTTGTCGAACGGCACCCCCGACTCGAAGAGTTGAGTCAAACTCAAACGGTTCACAATATCGGCGAAATTTAAAATGGTAATCACCCGTAAAGTGCCACGAGCACCAGAAGACGCCTTTAAAAATTTGCCGTCGTTCAGAGTTAAGCTTAACGCTCCCTCAGTACCGGCAAACTCGAACAATTCTGGCCCACCCGGCCAGTGCAGATCCATGGTGACCCGACCGCGACGACTCTGCAACACCGATTCATAACCATACTCCTCAAGAACCTGCCCTACGTTACCGAGCAGCAAACTACCGCTGATTTGAGATGAGGCGTTGTTCCCCATATCCCAGGTCAGTATCAGGGGGTCCTCTGTGTCTACCGCAAGCTTGCGCCAATCTCCCTCCGTTAAGACCAGCTTGAGCTGATCGTCGGATGGATACAAAGTAAAAGTACCACCACCCAAGCGCTGCTCTCCATCTCTTATCGTATCGAAGCGCGCTTGGAGTTGTGGCCATGAGCCCAATCCCGATGATAGAGCAGAAGAGCTCACCTGCTGTTCAGGCATTGTCCCGAGATCCCAGTCAGTTACAATCAAGCTCAGAGGCATCCCGGGGTCCTCGGCGATCTCTAACTGTGCACTTATCCAAGGGGCCTGACCTACTATGGTCCAATGATTGGCAATTTCGGTCGCGGTCACTGTGAGGGCATTGACCGAGCGATTAAAAGCGATAAGCTTCTCGATCTCGATCTCATTCAACTGCCATTCTAAATCGCTTCCCTCACCCTGAGGCAGCTCGACACTCCGCCAGTCATCAAGATTGAAGGTCGAGAGCGAACCCGTAACCATTGCCCGTCCACTCACAACGGCCGGTGCAGGATGATTTAAGCCTACTGAGAGCCCAGCGGCCTCAGCGCCCAAATGAGCCGCAAGGTTGACGTGATCAGAGAGCTGCAGCGACATAGGTAATCGGGGATCAGATAGCTCAATCTCTAGAGTGGTAGGCCAACTCGTCTGCTCTGGCTTTCGCAATGGCTCAGGGAGCTCTAGGGATAAGCCCGTTAGATCTGATCTGATCGAGAGAGCAGCGTCTTGTTGACTCAACAACAACTGTCCTTCATACCTCATTGTGCCGCTGAGAACTGAGTGATCAATGAGCCCCAAATAAGAGGCTAAAGCATGACTATCTGAGCTACCCGAGAACCTCAACTGCGTCTGCTGCGTGCCGGAGTCTATTGGCCCTGTCGACGTCATGGCAATTTCAATCGGCTTATTCCAGAGCAGGCCGATGAGATCGTCAGAATGGAAGCCACTCGCAGTGGAATATTGAATACTGCCCTCAAAATCACTGAAAACGAGTCCTTGATTGGGCTCAAATGCAACATCTTGTACCGCAGCAGCAATTGCCACATCGGGCTGGATCTGGCGGCTCCCCAGCGACGTTTCCAAAGCTACGCTGCCCAAGGCAGAGCCTTGGACTGACCACTCAGCGATGATATCGGGGATGAGGTGAGCAATCGAGGATTGCTCTAGATCTTGTACTAAACCCGCGATAGGCCCTTCAAAATTGGTAGCAAGCGTCAGCATGGGTGTTCGATCAGAGTCTGGCCATATCTCTCCTCGCAACTGGCTCAAGCCAACATTGGGCAACTCTGCTTGATCAACCCAGACACTGGTGTGCGCATCGTCCACGATCACTTGACCACTATGAATAGTGACAGCGGGCCAATCGGGCAAAAAGGTCACATCAAGCTCTGTCAGTCGCCCAAACAAACCTATCGAACGATCCTGCCGCCCTGCTTGCGCTAGTGAACCCCGCCATACCAAGCCCAGATC